>JAUVRN010000016.1 GCA_030597645.1 Candidatus Zixiibacteriota bacterium | reverse complement strand
CGCCGGGGAGGCGAGCTTCAGCTCGCCTCGAGAGCTCGACCACGTGGGCTCGAGCGATCCGCCGGGGATCATCGCATCGAGCGTCATATCCCCCCCCCGTTGATGTAGATCCAGACGGGCAGGATCAGGAACCCGAGACCGATGAGCACCGCCACCAGGACACCGATGGCATACGTCAGCGGCGTGAGCTTGGAGTTCATGGCGCCCAGTGACTGGAATGCACTCCAGAAACCGTGTCGCAGGTGCAGGCCCAGCAGGATCATCACGCCACAGTAGAGGATCACCGGACCGGGCTGGCTGAAGGTCTCGACGACCAGCCGGTGCAGATCGCGGATGCCCTCTCCGTCCACGTGCTGCACGTAGCCCTCGGCGACGCCGGGTCCGTACTTGAAGCTCCAGACATGGACCACCACAAACAGGGCCAGCACGATGCCGGTGAAGATCATCCATACCGACGACCAGGACTTGAGGCTCGGTCCGCCCGCGTTAGCGGTCTTCCGATACTTGTCAGACCGGGCGCGACGGTTGGTGAACCATACCATGATTCCGGAGTAGGCGTGGAGCCCGAAAAGCGCCAGCAGCCCCAGCTCAATGATCCAGAGCGTGGGCCCGAGGCTCTCCAGCAAGTGCGTGTACTGATTGAACTGGGTCCTGGTTCCAATCAGCAGAGAGAGGTTACCGGCAAGATGGCCCGCCACAAACATAACGAGTCCCAGCCCCGTGAGGCCCATCAGCAATTTTCGGCCGACCGTAGAACTCAGTGAGGAACTCAGCTTGCCCATCTAGCCACACCCCACCCATCAGGTGAGTTGAGCAGCAGGATATGGAATGTCGACAAACCGGTCAAGTACTCCGAAAGGTCCGCAACACCTTGACCAATCCTCCGTATTGACTGATGATTTCAGTTTGTGTTCTGCGTCAGAGGTTCAGGACACCAGGGGGATTGGATAGCCATGGAATGTGAAGTCTGCGCCCTCGACGGCCAGGTCGGCGAAGCCAGCAGCCGCTGCGCTGAGTGCAATGAGTGGGTCTGCGACCTCCACACCAAATCGCGCGCCGACGGCGCACCACTCTGTCCGTCATGCTTCGACGCTCAGGATGAAGCCATGAGCAAAGCCACGCTCGACGAAGAGCCGGAGAGTACGGTCTGACGTTCATCGTCAGGTTGCCTGTCACAGGTGACACCAATAAAGGGGCGCCGCGTTGCGCAGCGCCCCTGAGAAGTCCTACAAGACGACGTCCTTGAGGTGTTTCTTACAATTCTCTCCAGGTAGATGCCAGTTCCCGCCACACCAGAATGTTGAAGGTGACGCCCCCGGGCATGCCGGGCGGCAAATTATCTACGAGCGCCGGCACCTGATAGATGGAGGGTACGTTGGCCACCTGGAAGTAATTGGAAACCGTCGCCCCGGCGATCATGTTCTGCTTTTCATTGATGATCGTCTGCTGAGCATAGAACGCACCCATGAGATCTAGATGTGACGCGCCCGCTCCCGTGCCCAACTCGAGATTCTGGCCGGCGATGAAGCCCATGACGTCGTCGCTGGGGAAATCGCCCTTGGAGATCACGTGCGTATTGATGTGCATATCTCCGCCCGACACGATAGTGCCCCGGCCATCGTACACCAGTGGGTCACCCCGCAATGCACCTTTTCCCGCACTGAAGTAGACTTCCCCGGTCACGACGACGATACCCGAAATCGTGATATTACCGGCGGCGTCCACATTGATGCTGCCCTTGGTGCTGGCAGGACTCGTATAGGCAACCCCGGGTTTGATCTCGAGGTCGCCGCTGATGACCAGCGCGTGGCCTGCCAGCCACGCACGGTGGGTCGCATACCCCGCAACGCTGTCATTCTGTGAGGGAAACTTGATTGCGTCTCCCGGGATGTCGTACCCGTTGGCGGTGCCGTTGTCCGAATAGATCTGGGTCACTCCGGCCGTACCGCCGTACCCGTCATTCACATAGACATTGTCCATCGTCTCCTTCTGCGCCGGTGCTCCTCCGGACACATCGGGTTCGCCTATGTGTGCTGCTCCGGACAGGTTCACGCGTCCGTGTTTGACCCGTATCTCGGCGTCCAGTGTTTGCACCATCTCGCCATTGAAGGGAATAGTGCTCAGTGGGGGCAGGCGTGATGCGAAGAGAGCCGGGAGGCCGCTGTAGTTGTTTTGGATCGCCGATGTACCGCCGGCCTCGAACGACAGGTCGGTCGCCAGAAGTGTCTCGTCGTACGCACCGTTGCCGTTGTCGTCGACGAACGGCTCGGCGACATCCCACAGACCATCGCCAGCATGGTCGAGCGTCAGCGGTTCGCCGGCCTGCCAGATTCCGTCGCCGTTGAGGTCCGTAAACTCATCCACATCATCCCACTGTTCGTTGCCGTTGTCATCGGTAAACGGCTCCCCGTCTCCGAGAATGTGCACGGAGCCGTGAATATCCACGTTACCGGCAATACCACGGCCGGACTGCCCTACGCCTGCAAAAATGGCGTTGTTCCAGGCGTTGATCGGAGTACGGCGGTGATACACATCCACGGCCACGCCCGCCTCACCCTGAACATCGTGCCCGAACGATGAGACCGTCCGAATCGGATAGGTATTGGCCATCTGAACCTGGAAGGATCCGTCGCCCAGCACGCTATCCACGTTGATGATCGAGAGGAGGGAGTCCTTGTTAACCATGTCAGGATTGGCTCGCATGGTGGCCACGGCCAGTTCCAGGCCCGCCTCGGCCGTATAGAACGACTTGGTGCGATGGATCAGCGCCTCCGCAATGTCCATCTCCGTGGACGAATTGCGAACGGCGGCAATGCCGATCAGGCTGATCATCACGAGCATGGCCATGACGATCACCAGAGCCATTCCGCGTTCATTCCTCAGTGGATTCATGTTCCTGCTCCTCGAGTGGGGCATTCTGCACACACTAACGATTCCGAAGGTTGATGGTCGAAGTCAGGCGACGATACAGATGCTGACCTGATGTACTGCTGCCCGCTGTCTGGAATCCCTCATTGGCACTCTTGGCCACCAGACGGATGGTGATCCACTCTATGCCGCCTCCAGTGCCCCCCGGCGTGAACAGCACCGAGTCGATCCCCTCGGCGAACACCTGCATGGCCTGCCCATTCATTTGCGTCATCAGGTCGGTCCGCCCGGTGAGCGAGTTTTGGAGGAGAAAAAACAGCTCCGTGCGTACGCTGTCTCCGTCATGATACCGCAGCGCGAGCCACGTGTCGTCGGACAGCGTCATGATCGCGGTCTGGCCATAGACACGATACCCTGCGAGCCGGATCTTACGGGTGAGTTCGTCCATCGTGGCTCTCAGGCTCTGCTGCGTGTCCGCCACATCGCTCTGCCGTATGAACTGGCCGTGCTGGCTCTGATAGAATTGTAGCGCCGATATGCTCACTACAGCCATCACGAAGCCCGCCAACAGGATCTCAATGATGGAGATCCCTCGATGATTGTGCAGAACGGCGAGTGGCGACCTCTGCCAGGCAGATGGAGTGAGCCACCGCCCGATCCCTCTACAAACTCGTAGTGTCTTCATTGCACCCTGCTGGTACGCAATTCACGTGCCGCTTCCGGGGCATAACCCCTCCTGAGGTATATCGGCTTCCCGGCGCCACCGATCAGCCTGATGGGCCTGGAAGCCGTATGTTAAACGGTTAGAAGCGATTCACTTATGAGGCTGATCAGAATCAGATCAGCTGTCCCAATGTCGTACAGGCTTACTCACCGGAGTCTCGATCGGCCTCGGAAGCACCGTTCGTGCAGCCGAGTGTGGGAGCCGCGCCACACCGCATTCCGTCAATCCCACGTTCCAGCCGCGTAAGTTCAAGTCCCCGAACAAAAAGGCCCGAACGGTGCCGGGCCCATAGTATGTCTTTCCTGTTAGGCGAGCACTACTGCTCCATCTGACGCCTCGCCCGCGCCAGCGTCTGCTCCGCCCGCTCAGCCTCCGCACGCAGCCTCAGCGCCCGGATCTCGAGCTCTCGCAGGTCGACCCGGTAGCCATCCCCGGTGGCTGAAGACTGTGCACCGGCAAAGCCGATGGACTCCTCCGCGGGCACTATCGTGGTCACGGATCCGTACGACGTCGGGATGAACGTGGCCGTGATCATGGACTGTCCGACCCGGGTGACGGCACCTGCGAAGTTCCCCGCATTTTCCGCCGCTTCGAGGCGGAATGTATACGACCCGGCGGTTTCGAAGTAGATCCGCTTGACGCATACCGGAAAACTGTTCGCCAGTGTCGTGTTGGCGTACCCCACCAGGCCGAATGTGGCGAAATAGGGTGAAGTCGCGCTGCCGCCGGATGTCCTGTCGATCTGTACGATACCCAGATTGCGCCCCGTGGTGCCGTGCGTGAGCCCGTTGCACTTGGCCTCGACGACGATGTAGCCCGCCGCCGGTGTGGTGATGGTGACGGTGACGATGTCCTGCATGGCGGTTGATCCGAGCGTCACCACGGCAGCGTTGACGTCGGCCACGATGCCCGGCTCATCGAGGATTTCGCCGTTGCTGATGGAGTTCTGGGGCAGGATTACGGTCGAATTGGAAGAGATGCCGTTGATGTGAAGCTGCCCGGTCCCGGTGAATGTGCCTATGGAGAGCCGACCGGACGACTCGAGCGCCATTCCGGTCACATTGAACGCCGTGCGAAACTGCATACCACCGGGCGTGAGTGTGTTGTTGTAGATGATCCCGCCGGCCATGGCCGATGACGGTTGGCCGAAGAGAATGCCCCGCTCCGCGAAGTCCGGAGTCAGGATGGATACGTAACCGATGTTGTCCGACTCGAAGACACCCACCGTACCACTGTTGGGTACCGCGCCCGAGAGAGCCCCCTTGGCCACGTGGAGCATGGCCTCCGGGCTCGTGGTGCCGATGCCGACACGACCGGCATTGTAAAAGTAGTTGGCGCCGTTGGCCCACCAGAGACCGTCGTGGCTGTGCGGATCGCTGGCAAAATCGGAGGCTTCCTGTCCGTCGAGCAGATCCGCGTCGAGGCCACTGCCACTACCCTGGGGCGAAATCTCTCCCGGCGCGTGCGTGTGCGCGGCAGCCGCGAAATCGACCGCATCCTGGCCGTCGAGCTGGTCGACATTGAGATTGGTCACCACGTCCGTGCTCATCACGCTGAACGGCGGTGCGACGGTGGTCGTGAACGCGGCACTCGGAAACGTCTGATGACCCGTGAAGACGTTGGAGACATCCGTGCGTGCGAGATTGCTGGCGGAGCGCACGGACTCCGGCAGGAGACCGGTCAGGTGGTCGGCGGTGGTGTAGTGGTCCCCCTCCTCACCGTCGAGCCGATCGGCGTCGAGGCCGCTGGCGTCACCCTGAGGATCGATCTGGTCAGGGCTGTGCATGTGTCCGGCTGCCGCAAAGTCCAATGGAGAGGATCCGCCGAGCAACTGGGCATCGAGTGCCAGCGCCGCGACGTCGGATGTCAGCGCGTGATCGGCCCGAAACACGTACGGTGCGGTGAGCAGTCGAATGCGTGAGAGCGTCTCGGGCCCGGTTCCGGCGTCGACTGTGATCTCGAGCCAGCGCACCGAGTCCGCAAAGACCGCCCCGGTCAGAGGCAGCACCGCACCGACGGCCGCCTGCCAGAGACCGCCCGCCGCGATGTAGATCGGCTGGGTCTCCTCGCCCGCGACAGGCCAGATGGCACTACCCCCCGTCTCGGCGTCCAGGATTCGGAACCCAAAGGTGACCGTGCCCGAATCAACCGGAACACCGGTCGAATCGGTGAGCCGGCCCTGTACGGGCAGTTGGGCGGGAACATCCGCCAGGGCGGTGGCGCTGAGGACCGCGACCAGGGCGATGACGAGCTTCAGGTTACAAGACATAACTCACCTCCCGAACCATCGGGCAAATACGTTTAGAGTGAGGTAGCGCGGCACATGAGACACTGTGCGAGGTATGGGATCGCCCGAGGGATGCACTTGCGAACAGCCCGGGACGGCGCACGACTCGGTCAGTACAGCTTCTGCGGGTACGGCGGGACGCTACCAGGTATCCTCAATGTAGTGATTGATGTATATTCGTCAAGAGGTCCGCACAGGGAGAAACTACGCCAAATGCCGGAGCCCGAATCACTACCGCCCGATTATTTCTGCCCCAACCCCCACCGTGACTGCCCCGGCAAGGGCGGTGACCTGTAGGAAATCAGGGATCCGATCACAGATGCCGACGGCACCGAGATCGGCGTGCTGATTTTTATGGCGTGTCGGGTGTGCGGATATCGGTGGGATCGCGAAAACGAAAGCTCTTAACCAGGTATCTGCCGTCGTAGATGCCGAGCAACAGGAACACCTCCTGCGCCGGCACCTCGGTGCCGCCCCGCTCGAGGGTCACCCGGAATAGAAACGCCACGTCACCGTTTGGGCGATGCCGCTCGTAGACCTTTTCGAATTGTGCGGCGGTCTTCTGTTCCAACAACGCCTCCTCCCGATCCTGGAACCCCGAGAGAAGATCTATCTCCTGCTGAATCTGTGCCCGAGCCCGGCCGATCGTCAGTGTGATGGCCGACTGCTGATCCGCCGCGATCAGGTACTGATCGAGGAACAGGTGCGCCGTCTCTTCGGCACCGCGGTCGAAAGATGAACACGCCCCGCAGGATAGCGAGATCAGCACCGCGAGACCCAGCATCCGCGCGGGATGGGTGATGCGTTGCTGACTCAGGATGCTCGTAGGCAGCCTCGTTCGCTCCGGTCGAAAGGAAGAATCCAAAGAGGAGCGTTCAGTCGGCGCGGGGTGAATCTTCAGGATCCCAGCACGAGTTGCACGGCCGGGTTTCGCCGATTCAGCCGACACGTCGTCGTATCAAAGTTGGGATTGCGCGGGTTGGGCACCTTGGCGGTTTCGATGTAGTGCAGACGGATGGCCTCGCGGATCAGGCTGGCCTTGGAGTCCATCGTATTCTCGCAGCCATGCGCTGTAGTGAGCACCTGATTCTTAAGATACTTCAGGCTGACGAACGGCAGGTTGTTCTCGAGACGATTGAGCAACAGGATAAACGGCTGCCAGTCGAAGTCGTCCGCCGCCTCGCTCGACTCGAACTCCTCGGGCGAGGGCGGCGTATCCGGCTGCGGCTCGGCGGTCGGCCTCGTGTCCGGCTGCACTTCGGCGGTTTGCCGCATGTCACCTGTGAGCTGTACATAGGATTCGATCGGCTCGAAGTCGATGGCGGCATCGCGAACGTCGGGACTCAACGATTGTTCGAATCCGATCAGCATGGCCGATTTGCCCCGTGCCTTGAGCCGGCCTACCAGATCGATCATGCCGGCCTCGACGGAGACCACCACATACATATCGATGTCGTCGCGTTCGTACAGACTGGCCTGAACGTCGAGCGCCAGGGTGAGTATGTTGCCATTGGTCCGCGCCACGTTGAGATCCGTTGTGCCAGGACCGGAAAAGACGAACCGGGGATCCAGATGCAGGCGCTTAACTTCGGCCTGCTTGCCGGGCAGATTGTCCCAGTCTGCGTACACGTTGGCCGTGACCACGTCGCCGAGTTCCTGCACCCGGCAGACGATGGCTTCAATGGCGCTGGGTAGTGGACATACGGGTTGACGGGCGCCGTCGGTGTGGCGCCTCAGGTGGTCGAAATCGACAAATAAAGCTATCCTGCTTTTGCCTTTGTCGTCCGTCACACCACGCAACCCCGTGAGGATGGGTCAGCGGTTAATATGAATACGCTGGCTAACTAAACAACAACGTCAGGGGAGGACGCTGACGGTCTTCCTGTCGCGCCCCTTACGATCGAACTGCACCACGCCGGTGATCTTGGCAAACAACGTATTATCTCTGCCCATACCGACGTTGTCGCCCGGATAAATGCGTGTTCCGCGCTGGCGCACAATGATGCTGCCCGCGGTAACGGCCTGTCCGCCGAATGCCTTCACGCCGCGTCTCTGCCCGTGAGAGTCCCGACCGTTGCGCGAACTGCCTACGCCCTTTTTATGTGCCATTACGGGTTTCCCCTAAGTCGTTATCCTATTTAGAGCTTACGAATCTGCTATCCTGCAATCAGCAGAATAACGGGCACCTCGAATACCGTCAAGCTCGTTTTGACCTTCCGCCGGAGCTGATCCCTTCCTCCGAGACGTATGCAGTCACCAGGGCCACCGGCGTGATATCGAAGGCTGGCGTCCAAAACCTTGTCTCCCTTGCGCTTACGGGTTCAGCGAAACGGGCCGCCAGTTCAGAGGGATCACGGTACTCGATGGGGATAGCCGCCCCGTTCGGAGTGTCGGGGTCGAACGTCGACCGGGGAGCGGCCACGTAGAACGGGACGTCGGCCAGAGCGGCTGCGCAGGCGAGACTCAGAGTGCCCACCTTGTTGGCCACATCGCCATTGGCCGCGATCCGATCCGCGCCGACCCAGATCGACTCCACTTCACCGCGCCGAATCAGAAACGCTGCGGCCGAATCGACCAGCAGTGTCACGGGGACGCCCGCGCGGGTCAATTCCCAGGTGGTCAGGCGTGAACCCTGCATCACCGGCCTGGCCTCGCAGGCGAAAACCTCGGGGTTGCGCCCCTCTTCCATAGCCGTGTAGATCGGTGCCAGCGCGGTACCAATACCCCCCGTGGCCAGAGCCCCGGCGTTGCAGTGGGTCAGAACCCGGGGCGAGTCCGATAACAGCGTCAGACCGTATCGACCTATGGCGCGACACGCTTCGGCGTCTTCGCGGTGAATCGCCAGCGCCTCCCTGGTGAGTGCCGCGCCCAACTCATCGCCGTCGGCGGCGATACTCCGAGCACACTGCATCATGCGCTCCACGGCCCAGCCGAGATTGACGGCCGTCGGCCGCGCGGCAATCAGGTCTCGAGCTGCGGTTTCCAGTTGATCCAGGTCTGTGCGTCGCCCCTCGAGCGCCAGGCCGTACGCCGCCGTGATGCCGATCGCGGGTGCGCCTCGCACGACGAGATCGGCAATAGCCTCTGCCGCATCTGCGGCACCGTGGCAGTCGATCCACACTTCCTGAGCGGGCAACCGGCGCTGGTCGAGAAGATGCAGCGCCTGGTCGTCGAAGCGAATGGGCGTCGGAATCATTCGCCCACCACCGTCAGGAAGATGGTACGTTGCCGGGGTCGGTTGTCGCATTCTACGAGTACCGGCTGCTGCCACTGTCCCAGCACCGGATGTCCTTCCCAGATCGGTACGACGATGCCGGGTCCGAGAATCGACGCACGCACGTGGGAAAAGCCGTTGCCGTCGCCCCACGTGCGGTTGTGCGCGTAGTCGGCCGAGCGGGCCGCGAGCCTCTCCAGTGCCGCCGGAAAGTCCTCCTTGAGGCCCGGCTCGAACTCTATCGTCGTGATCGCCGCCGTCGATCCGGCCACGTGAACCGAGCAGAAGCCGTCGCGAATGCCCGAGGTCCGGATGCAGTCGGCCGTGTGTGCCGACAGATCGACCATATCGCCGTCGCCGGATGTCTGAATCCGGATTTCACTCTTGTATGTCATCGGTTGCGCCTCCCGTGTGCCTGTGGCGCTTGATTTTCTGTGTCGTGGTTTTTTCGAACGGATCGGAGGTCAGTTCGAACCGGACGATCCGCTTGTACGGTGCCAGCTTTGCAGTGGTACGCTGCAGCTCCCGCTGCATCAACTGTTCCAGTGCGCGGCCGGTCGTTGCGGGCAACCCCTGCCCCGAGAGATGCTCGTAGTCGGGATACACGTACGCGAACACGTCCTCACCGCCGCCGCCTTTGGCCGGTACGCCGCAGACCAGGATCTCGGCGATGAACATGCTGCACAACGCCGCCATTTCGACTTCTTCGGGCGAGATGTTCTTGCCGCCCGGGGAGACGATCAGGTTCTTGCTGCGGCCGGTGATATGCAGATACCCGTCGCGGTCGAACCGGCCCAGATCGCCGGTCTTGAACCAGTCCCCGACAAGCACGCTGCGTGTCGCTTCCTCGTCGCGCCAGTAGCCCTGCATCACCACGGGACCGCGTATGTGGATCTCCCCGCGTCCCTCCCGATCCGGATCGTCGATACGGATCTCGACCCCGGGCAGGG
The DNA here is from genome assembly GCA_030597645.1 of Candidatus Zixiibacteriota bacterium. GTDB lineage: Bacteria > Zixibacteria > MSB-5A5 > JAUVRN01 > JAUVRN01 > JAUVRN01. The sequence goes on along the minus strand of JAUVRN010000016.1, from coordinate 3,849 downwards.
GCTGACCCACCGATGCCGGGTTGGACCGTGCCGGTGAATTGAGAGACACGACGGGTGCCGTTTCGGTCAGCCCGTAGCCCTGCAGCACCCGCACACCGAGTGACTCGAGCCCGAATCCCACGTCGGGCGGAAGCGGCGCGCCGCCGGAAACCATGTAGCGCATGGTGCCCAGACCGGCCTTTTGTCGTACGCCTCCCAGCAGCAAGCGCCCCAGCCGGTGTCCCCACAAACCCCGACCCGCCCGCGACGTATCCCAGAGTTTCAAGACGATCTTCCCCGCCGCACCCTTCGCCCGCAGCCCCCGACGGATACCGGCGTAGATTTTTCCGTACAGCAAAGGCACGCCGAGCAGGAACGTGGCCCTGGATGTCTGCAGGTCAGTGATGATCTCCGTGGGCGCCAGACTGCGCGCGTAGTAGATCCGCGCGCCGGCCAGCAGCGGCGCCAGAAAACCACAGGTACACTCGTAGCAGTGATGCATCGGCAGCACGGAAAGGAACGCGTCCCGATCGCCGTCGATGTCGACCACCGCGAGCATGCCCCCGGCGTCGTGCAGAATACTGCGGTGAGACAGCATGACGCCCTTGGAGCGACCGGTGGTCCCCGAGGTGAACAGGATCGCCGCGAGGTCGTCGGGACCTCTCTGCAGCAGAGCAGGAGTGCCCCCCGCCGCGATCAGATCCTCGAAGCGCGCGGTACCCTCCGGGTGACCGTCGAAAACCACCAGGCGATCGAGCGTCGCCACCTCGCCGGTGCGCGGTCTGATCTTGAGCACGTCGGGCGCGTCGCAGAATAGCATGCAGACCTCTGATTGCCGCATGATCCCCAGCCATTCGTCCGGGGTCTGGAGTCGGTCGAGCGGCACCACGATGGCTCCGGCGCGGAGTATGGCCAGGTAGGCCGTGCCCCAGTCCGGTGAATTGGGCCCCAGGAGGGCGATGCGATCGCCTGGGGCCACTCCTCGCCCCTGGATCGCGCCGGCAAGGTGCACAATGCGATCCGAGAGCTCTCCAAAGGTGAGGGGCGACCAGGAGCCGTCGCGGTGGGCCAGCATGGCCGTGCGATCGCGCCTGCGCTCGGCCTGCGCCAGGACGGCCTGCGGTATGGTGGACTCGGTTATGCGGGCGGCACGATGGACCATAGCACTCAACATATTGATGAGCACGCCGCCGCAACATAAAAAAAACCCCCGACGGGATCGGGGGGTCCGAAGGGCTGAGGTCGAAGCTTAGTTCAGATCAGAATCGGCCGTCGTATTCACCGACGAGTGCATGCTCATGTCTGCCTCGTCCACGATCGTGGGTGTGACGAAGATGACCAGATCGCGGGCCACGGTCTTACGCTGCGTATAGCTGAACAGGTAGCCCAGAAGCGGGATATCCTTGAGAATCGGCACGCCGACCTTGCTCGTGATGACGTCCTGGGTCGTAAGTCCGCCGATGACGACGGTCTGTCCGTTCTCGACCACGACCTTGGTCTCGGCGTTGCTCGTATTGATGATCACGCCGTTCGGGTCGAACTGATACGTCGACCGCTCCGGGAACAGGTCCAGGAGAATCCGGTTCTCCGCCGTGATGTGCGGCGTGACGCGCAGGATCGTGCCGACCTCGGTGAATTCGATCACCACGTTGCCGGCCTCGTCGAACTGCTTGATCGGGATCTTCTGACCCATCTGGATGCGAGCCATGCTGTTGTCCACCGTCGTGATCTCCGGATGCGCCACGACCTTGACTTTGCCGGTCGATGACAGTGCCGAGATGGCCAGATCGATGTCCACACCGCTGGTCAGCGCCTGGAACGTGAACTGGCCGACCTTGTCGGACACCTTGTCGGCCTCCACGGCACCGTACGTGGTCGCCGGGTTGCCGTCGATGGTGCTCTGACCGGTCAGTGACCAGCGAATGCCGAGCTCGAACAGATCTTCCGTGGCGATTTCCACCAGTTTGGCCGAGATCTTGATCTGTTGGATCGGGCGATCGAGCGCATCGATGAATTCGATCAGCGACGGGAGATTGTCGGGTACTTCGCGAATGATCAGCGAGTTGGTGCGCTTGTCGGCCTGCACCGTACCGCGCTCCGTGAGCAGGCTCTGGACCGGCTCCAGGAGCTCCTCGGCTGCCGCGTAGCCGACCTTCTTGATCCGGGTCCGGAGCGGCACCAGCATCCGGTGCTCGACGTTGCTCTTGGCGTCCGCCGTGCGCTCCTGCTGGTATTCTACGGTGGGCACGATGCGGATGTACCCGCTCTCCTGGACCGCGGTCAGCCCGTACGTCTTGGTGACGATCTCGAGCGCCTGATCCCAGGATACGTTCTGGAGATTGAAGGTCACCGATCCCTGAACACCCGGAGTCGCTACGATGTTTACATCCGCGTACTCCGCCAGGAAGTTAAGTACCGAGTGGCTGTCGGCGTTCTGGAAGTTCAGAGACTTGATGATCTCGTCTCTCTGGGGAGCCTGGGCACCTACCAGTGCCGTACTGGCAAACACCGCCAGGGCCACCCAGATCCACCACAACTGCGCTTTGTGTCGCATTGGCAATACCCCTCAGCCTTCCGGTTCCAGGTCAAGTTTCACCGAACGACTCCAGCCGAATTCGGACAGACTGAAGTACGCGCGGGTCTCTGTCAGTTTGGTCAGGCGACCGTTCTGGACGCGGTCACCTCTCCTGAGAATGTAGCCGAAGCCGTTCGCATCCTCGAACAGTCCCCAGCTTTCATGAATATCGTGAAGCAGACCCACCAGGCGCAGCGTGCCGACGTCGGGCAACGCCGCGGCGTTGTACCCGCCACTCAGCTGCACCAGTGCCAAAAACGGGTCACGGCGTCCGCTCGTGCTGTAGACGACCTTGGTGCGCTGCGGCACCAACTCGGGCGTCACATCCGACAGGGGCGGCAGGGTGGTCAGCGAAGCCACCGCTCTGGAGCCCTCGGACTGGACGGGCGCGCCGGCAGCCGGATCGGCTGCGTTCGACATGGCCTCACCCGCAGCCAGCACCGGCCCGTCGGCCGCCATCGGAAGCGGTGCGGACTTGGCCGGATTCTGCGTAGCCGGTTGGGCCTCGCCCGGTTTGTGCTCCGTGCGCACGGGTACGGGCGACTTGGCCGGGTTGCTCTGTGCGTTCGGCATCGTCGTCTTCGCCGGGCTGGTCGCCGTGGCGGCACCCGCCCATGAGGCCGGTACCGGGAGATTGTAATCGATGGTCCGGTCACTGCGAGCTTTGGGCATGGGCAGCGGCACCTTGGGCAACGGGTCCCTCTCGGACAGCGGTGAGGTGCGCATGCCTTTGGCAAACTCGTCCTCGGCCGATCCGGATGCCGCAACCTCATGCTTCGGCGGCGGAGCCGGAGCGCTCTTGGGTGCAGCCTTGGCGGACTCACCCGTCTTCGGCTTCGGGGCGTCGGCGGCCGCATAGGCCGGTATCATCTTGGCCGGAGACGTGGATTTCGATGTCGTAGTCGTCTTGGACTGGGCTGCCGGCTTGTCCACTGAGCGAGCCTCTGGCGCATCTGCCTTGGCCACGGTCTTGACTTCAGATTCGGCCTTGGTGTGGGTCTTGACTTCAGATTCGGCCTTGGGCTGGGCCGGATTCGATTCAGCCGCCACTTCGAATGCCGCAAAGGTGCCCATGTCGCGGGCGGTCCATACCCTGGCGATCGGCGGATCGGACGGCAGCGAGACCATCACCCGCACGTTGTTACCCGGAGTCTGCAGCCGATAGGCTGCAGGATGCGCCAGGTCGAGAACCACCCGAACAACCGGCACCGGGCTCACCGCGAACTGGCTGGTCCGGATACTCTTGATGCTCCCCTCGGGCATGTTCTTGAAGTTGTTCTGCGGCAAGTTGTGCT
>JAUVRN010000001.1 GCA_030597645.1 Candidatus Zixiibacteriota bacterium | reverse complement strand
GATTCTGGATGTGCGCGGGTGTCCTGAGTCAGAAGTTGATCCACTACTCCGGTGATGACACAGTGGTGGTGGCACGGCGGGTCGATGAAGCGACACCGCGGATATGTCGAGGAGGGTCAACAGTACCAGCGGCACCGGGGCCTGGCGGAACAGGTGATGAACCTCGGTTCAGGACACTACGGTACCGGGCTTGTGTCCCCTTTCACAAACGCCCGCTTGAGCGTCTCCCACGCAGGCTTCGACGTGTCGGTGGGGGCCCGCGCCGCGATGTACTTGCCCTCGGGCTTGGCCGGCCAGACGCCCATCAGATGTCCGTTACCATCCACCTGGAAGTAGAAGCGGGGCCGCAGATCATGTTTCCATTCGCGGAACAGGAGTTCGCCCTGCTGCCCGTTTTCGACGAACTCTTCGTACGTCCACATCAACTGTGCCACCAGCGTGTCACGCACCCGCACCAGCTCCGTGGCGCCTCGCGTACGGGGCGCGTGCCGGTCCCGGGGGCCGCCGGGTCACGCCGGATCGAAACGAAGATTGTACGTGCCGCCGACGACACGACTGGACACGCCGGCCGAGCGATAGAGCGACTCGGTAATGACCCAGAACACGCGCTGGGTGTCCGTGCGGCGTTGCAGGTGCACGCGCCGGTAGAGCACCTCCGGCCAGAACTGGTAGGTCAATTCCATCGTGTCTCGAACCAGGGGCAGGCGGCCGCTGGCGACGTCGTCCGGCTCGTGATCCCATTGCACCAACCGACCCGTCGAATCATACCAGGCGGAGAGATAGTACGTGTGACCGGTGAACGGATCGGTCTGCCAGCGCAATACGTACTGGCCGGGAAAAGTCGGGCCGAGCCATACCCTGGCGCGATACGTGGCGTCGGTGTCACGCACCAGGAACGAATCAGCCGCGCGACTCCAGCCGCCCTGTGCGGAAAGCAGTTCCAGAAAGAGACTGTCCGTGCCAGGATCCTTGTTCGGTGAAAGTTCGATGCCTATGAGAAGCGAGTCGTACACGTCCTCTGGAGGACCCGGTGCATAAGACACGACCACGGTATCTTCGCCGCGCGTAAGCGTGAAACGGCTCGGACGATCTTCTTCCTGCATGGTCGTTCCACACGCTGCCAGACAGATCAGGAGAATCACGACGGCACATCGAAGCGCGGATGAACCCATCAGCACCGTCTAACCATGAATGGCCACCGGTTCCGAGGCCATCGATTCCTGCAGAAACCTGTTCAATCGAGCTTCGATGTCGACATATGAGGTCATCTGCATCATGTCCGTGCGGACCTTCGATACACCCCTGTGGCTACGCAGGTAGCCGGAGTACATGTTGCGCAGTTCGAGGACGGCGCGGCGCTCGTCGCCCTTGTATTCGATCGACATGCGCAGGTTCTCGAGCAGGAGTGTCACGCGCTCGTGCAGCGACGGCTCGGGCAACATCTCGCCGGTCTGCAGATAATGCCTGGTGCGCTGGAAGATCCAGGGATCGGAGATGGCGCCTCGGCCGATCATGATGCCGTCCACGCCCGACTCTTCAAAAGCCAACCGGGCACGCTGCGGCGTGATCACGTCGCCGTTGCCGATCACCGGCATCCTCACGGCCTCTTTGATCGCCGGAAAAAACGACCAATCGGCGTCGCCCTTGTATCCGTCCTTGCGCGTGCGCGCGTGCACGGTGAGTGCCTGTACGCCACAGTCCTCCAACAGGCGGGCGACTTCCGTGATGCGAATTCCTTCCTTGTCCCACCCGAGACGGGTCTTGGCCGTGACGGGCAGATGCGTCGCGCGAACCACCGATTCCGCAACGTCGCGCATCAGGTCGAGATCGCGCAGCGCCGCCGCGCCGGCATCCCTGCTCACCACCTTGCGCACGGGGCAGCCGAAGTTGATGTCCACGAGGTCGGCGCCTGCATCTGTGGCAATCCTGGCTGCATCGGCCATGGCCGTGGCCGACCCCCCGAAGATTTGGATCCCCACCGGACGCTCCTCTTCGGCGATGTCGAGCTTCTCGCGCAACTTGTCACGGATCAACGCCTCGGATGAGATGAACTCGGTGAAGACGACATCCGCCCCGAGCCGCTTGCGGATCAGGCGAAAGGGCAGGTCGGAGACGTCTTCCATGGGCGCCAGCAGCAGCGCCCGGGAGTTCAGGAGCGATCGAGGATCGAACATGGTCTTCTATTATACACTGTGTCCTGCCCTGCGCCAACGACGGGAGACTTGCTTCCGCTGTACGGAGTCACCAGATATTGATACGACTCGCCGCCCGGCGCCGCTATATTGGGCCCTCCATGAACACCCAGGCACTGGCCCAGAAGTGGCTCGACGACCTCAATCCGGCACAAAAGGAGGCCGTGACACACGGCGATGGCCCGGTTCTGGTTCTCGCAGGAGCCGGCTCGGGCAAGACGCGCGTACTGACGTACCGCATCGCCTACCTGGTCGCCGGCCGCCGCGTGCGCCCCTGGAACATCCTCGCGGTCACGTTCACCAACAAGGCGGCCCGCGAGATGAAGGGACGCGTGGAGCAACTCCTCGGCGGCGACCTGGGCACCACGCTGGTCACGTTTCACTCCTGGTGTGCCCGCTTCCTGCGGCGTGAGGCCGGCCGCCTGGGCTATCCCGGCGACTACACGATATACGACGACGACGACCAGATTCGCGCCATCAAGCAGATCATGCGAGACCTGGACATGGACATCAAGCGGTTCAACCCCAACGCGGTTCTCAGCCACATCTCCCGCGCCAAGAACCGCCTGTGGTCACCCGAGGAGTTTGAAAACCAGCCGACGGATTACTTCGGTCAGCAGGTAGCGAAGGTGTATTACCGCTACGAGGATCGTCTGCGCGCCTGCGGTGCCATGGACTTTGACGATCTCCTGTTCAACGCGGTTCGCATCCTGCGGCGCGACGAGGACGTTCGATCCACCACACGTGCGCGTATCGAACACCTGCTGGTGGACGAGTACCAGGACACCAATCACGCCCAGTACGGGTTGCTCAAATTGCTCACCCCCGATTCCCAAAACGTACTGGTGGTGGGCGACGACGATCAATCGGTCGACGGCTGGCGGGGCGCCGAGATCCGAAACATCCTCGACTTTGAGAAGGACTTTCCCACCGCACACGTGGTGGCGCTGGAACAGAACTACCGCTCCACACAGACGATCCTCGACCTGGCTTCCGCCGTGGTCCGGCAGAACTCCGCTCGCAAGCCCAAGGAACTCTGGACGGCACGCACCGGTGGCGACGCGGTACGTCTGGTCGTGCACGATGACGATCGCGCCGAGGCCCTGTGGGCCACCGGGCAGATGCAGCAAATGGTGGCCGGTGAAGGGCGCAGCTGGGGCGAGTTCGCTGCCCTCTACCGCACCAACGCCCAGTCACGCGTGTTCGAAGAGACGCTGCGCAGCCAGCGCATCCCGTACACGGTCGTAGGCGGCGTGCGCTTCTACCAGCGCCGTGAGATCAAGGACCTGGTGGCGTACCTGCGCGTGCTGGTCAACCCGGCCGACGATTTTTCCTTGCAGCGCATCATCAACGTACCCAGGCGGGGCATCGGCAAGACGTCGCAGGACCGCCTGATTCAACTGGCCACCTCCAGGCAAACGACCGTGCGAAAGGCACTCGCCATCGCACCCGAAGGCATCAAAGGCGCCGGTGGCAAGCGGCTGGCGGAATTTGGCAGTCTTCTGGATCGGTTCGAGTCACTGGCCGCCGAGATGACGCCGCAGGCTCTGGTACAGAGAATCGCCGTCGATACGGGCATGATGGAGGAACTGGTGGTCGAAGACGCCGCCGACGGCCGCGGCCGCACGGACAACGTCAAGGAGTTCATCGCCGGCGTGGCCGAGTACTACGACGAGCATCCCGACACCACGCTGGCCGAATACCTCGAAGAAGTGGCGCTGCTCACGGATGTAGACAGCTACGAAAACGATCCCGAACGCATCACACTGATGACCCTCCACGCCGCCAAGGGGCTCGAGTATCCGGTCGTGTTCCTGACCGGCATGGAAGAAGGGCTGTTCCCGCTGTCGCGTTCGCTGGAATCCATCGAAGGAACGGAAGAAGAACGCCGGCTGTTCTACGTCGGCATCACGCGTGCCCGGGAAAAACTGATCCTGACGTGGGCGCATCGACGACGCCGCTTTGGCGAAATGGTCAGCCTGCGGTCCCGATTTCTCGACGAGATCCCCGATGGCCTGTACGAAGAGGAAGACCGCGGGTACCGCACGGCACACCTCTATCACCGGCCCAGCATGGTTCGGTCGCGTGACGTTCCGGCAGCGTTCCGGCCTGTAGAAAAACCGGTGACGGTTCCCCGCGACAGCGGCTCCGGCGACCTGACAGTGGGTGCCCGGGTGCGCCACCCCCAGTTCGGCGACGGCCGCATCGTCCGCGTCCTTGGTGGCGGAGAGCACCTCCAGTGGGAAGTGATATTCCAGGACCAGTTCAAGAAAAAGCTGCTCGCCAGGTACGCGAAGCTGGAAGTGCTGTGAGAGCCATCCGGCGCCGCTGCGGGTCCTGGCCCGGGGACCCCAGATGGTCCGTGGCAGCCGGGAATAATGTTATATTGAAACCACTCGCTGGGTCGTGATGATGATCAGAAAATGCCTGATCCTGGCCGCACTGGGCCTGAGCCTGTTCTGGCTGGTGTCCTGTTCCAAGGATCTTCCCTCCTCCCCAGGTGCGCCCGCGGGTCAGCCGGTGACCGTCACCGGTAACCCGGATGACAATATGAGTCGACAGATTCAGTTTAAATACGTCAAGGTCACCAATAATTCGCAGAGAACGATTTACCAGGTGCGCATCGCCGTGACGACCTGGCTCGGACCACCCCAGGACTCCAACCTAACGACCGTAACCGGTGTACTCTTCCCCTCCATCGCGCATGGGACCAGCGGCACGGTGAGCAACATTCCGGTGCCCGGCGACCGGTTCATCGGAGCCGAGGCGCTGTGGGACTGGATCGCGCCGTAGGGGCACATCTCACGTCACGACCGGTTCCGCTGTCGTTTCCGTAATTCCCAGGTACTCCTGCAACGGTTTCACCCCAAGATCTTTTCGCTGGCGCGCGACGATGCCGGCGATGGCGGCGTGCGCGCCGGCGATGGTGGTGATGCAGGGGATACTTCGCTCCAGCGCGGTACGGCGAATCGCCTTGGAGTCGTGATACGGACGTGAACCTTCCGGCACGTTGATGACCAGCGTCACGCTGCCGTCGGTAAGCTGATCGATGATGTTGGGGCGCATCTCGCTGGCCTTGCGGACGTGCCGGCACGGGATGCCGAAACGTTCGATCACCCTTGCGGTGCCCGGCGTAGCAATCAGATGGAACCCGAGATCCGCCAGCGATCGCGCCAGCGCCGTGCCCTCACGTTTGTGGCGATCGGCCACGCTGATAAAGGCGGTTCCCCCGGTAGGCAGACCACCCGGCAGGGCGTAATACGCCTTGGCCAGTGCCCGGCCGAAGTCGCGGTCGATGCCCATGGCCTCACCGGTGGAGCGCATCTGCGGACCGAGGATCAGGTCGGCACCCGGGAAACGGTCGAACGGGAATACGGGCATCTTCACCGAAACATGCTTCGGTTCGACGGCTTCTTCGGGCACGAGGTCGACCAGCGTGTCACCGAGCATCACCCGTACCGCCCAGTCGATGATCGGATACCCCGTGGCCTTGGAGATGAACGGCACCGTGCGCGAGGCCCGCGGATTGGCCTCGAGCACATACACCTGATCACCCTTGACGGCGAACTGGATGTTGAGCAGCCCCTTCACCCCCAGCGACAGCGCAATCTGTTCGGTGTAGTGACGCATGGTCGACTGCACCGCGGGTGAGAGACTGACCGCAGGCGTCACGCAGACCGAATCGCCGGAGTGTACCCCCGCTTCCTCTATGTGCTCCATGATGCCGGCGATGAACGCGGTCTTGCCATCCGACACCGCATCCACGTCGGCTTCCACCGCGTCTTCCAGGAATCGATCTATCTGCAAGGTCGCGTCGGGGTAACGTTTCAGGACCTCATCGACGTAGGCCAGCGCCGCCTCTTCCTCGTAGATGACCCGCATGGCCTCGCCGCCCAGGACGTACGAGGGACGCACGAGCACCGGCAACCCCAGCTTGCGAATGAGCCGCGCGGCCTGCAGTCGCCCCTGCACCACACCGGCCGGCACCTGCGGTATCTGCAGGCGGTTAAGCAGCATGCCGAAGCGTGCTCGATCCTCGGCACGATCGATGGCTTCCACCTGCGTGCCCAGGAGTCGTATACCCTCTCGCCGCAGCGGACGCGCCAGGCGCAGCGGGGTCTGACCGCCCAGCTGCACCACGACGCCATACGGTTTTTCCCGGTCGCACACGGCGAGCACGTCTTCCGCGGTCAGCGGATCGAAGTAGAGACGATCTGAGGTGTCGTAGTCCGTGGAGACGGTCTCGGGATTGGAGTTGATCAGGATCGTGTCGTACCCGGCGGCACGAAATGCGTACACGGCACGCACGCAGCAGTAATCGAACTCTACCCCCTGACCAATGCGGTTGGGACCGCTGGAGAGGATGATCACCGTTCGCCGACCCAGCCGGCCGCCTTCGGTGTGGGATTCGTAGCAGGAATAAAAGTAGGGCGTGGTGGCGGCGAATTCGCCCGCACAGGTGTCGACCGTTTTGTACACCGGCACCACGCCGGCTCGTTCGCGTGCCTTGCGCACCTCCACCTCGTCTGCACCCCAGGCGCAGGCCAGTTCGGCGTCGCCAAACCCGTGCGACTTGAGCAGGGACCAGGGGATCTTCTCGGAGGGAGCCTGCTCGAATAGACCGGCGCTGTCCGTGGTGATCCGGGCGGCGAGGCTCACGGCTTCGGCAAGCTGGTCGAGAAACCAGCGGTCGATGCCGGTAATCGTCGCCAACTCCGCCGGATCGCAGCCATCGGCCAGCGCGGCCACTACAGCGCGCAGGCGATCGGCATTGGGTTTGAGGAGCTGGGGCCGCCAGCGGTCTTCCTTCCAGCCCAGACGTGCATAGTGCAGGATACCCGAATCGGCCTGCTCGAGACTGCGCAGCGCCTTGCCGAGCGCTTCGTTGAACGTCCGACCGATGGACATCACCTCACCCACGGATTTCATCTGCGTGCCGAGCGCAGACGAGGTGCCCGGGAACTTGTCAAAGGCGAACCGCGGCATCTTGACCACCACGTAGTCGAGCGCCGGTTCGAAGCAGGCAGGTGTCTTGCCGGTGATCTCGTGGGGCAGTTCGTCGAGGCGGTAGCCGATCGCCACCATCGCCGCGATCTTGGCGATGGGAAATCCCGTGGCCTCGGAGGCAAGGGCGGACGATCGCGACACACGCGGGTTGGCCTCGATGACGATGGTGCGACCGGTCTCGGGCTGGACGGCAAACTGGACATTGGCGCCACCGGTGGCCACGCCGAGGACGCGCAACACGGTCAGCGCCCAGTCCCGGAGTTTCTGGTATTCCCTGTCGGTGAGCGTCTGCGCCGGCGCGACGGTGATCGAATCGCCGGTGTGGACGCCCATGGGATCGAAGTTCTCGATGGTGCACACGACGACCCCATTGCCGGCACCGTCGCACATGACCTCGAGCTCGTATTCCTTCCAGCCGAGTACCGACTCTTCCAGCAGCACGGATTTCACCGGTGAGGCGAGCAAGCCCGAGGCGACGATCTGTCTCAGTTCTTCGATGTTGAACGCGATGCCTCCACCCTGCCCGCCGAGGGTGAAGCTGGGGCGCAGCACCATCGGAAAGCCGATCTGTTGCGCTACCGTTTCCGCCTGCGCCACCGAGGTCACCAGCTCGGACTCGGGCACGTCCAGACCCGCGGCTTTGCCGGCCTCCTTGAATTTGAGTCGATCCTCGGCCAGTTCGATGGTGTGTGCGGAAGCACCCAGCAGGCGAACGCCGAACCGCTCGAGCGTGCCGTCCTCGTGCAGGGCGCGCGCCAGGTTCAATGCCGTCTGGCCTCCCAGCGTGGGGAGCAACGCATCGGGGCGCTCACGGGAGATGATGGCCCGGGCCGCTTCGGGAATGAGCGGTTCGATGTACGTGGCATCCGCCACCTCCGGGTCGGTCATAATGGTGGCGGGGTTGCTGTTTTGCAGAATGATGCGCAGCCCCTCGCGACGCAGCGCGCGGCACGCCTGGGTCCCCGAGTAGTCGAATTCGCAGGCCTGGCCGATGACGATCGGTCCGGAGCCGACAATCATGATGCTCTTCAAACCTTCCAGCCTAGGCATAGGCGGCCTCGCGATATTGCTCCATGAGCCGGCTGAACTCCGCGAACAGGTAGCCGGCGTCGTGCGGTCCGGGTGCCGCCTCGGGGTGGTACTGCACAGCGAAGCACCGGTATTCTGGGTGACGATAGCCCTCGACCGAACCGTCATTGAGATTGCGGTGCGTCAGTTCGAGGCCGGCCGTGGCAAGGGATTCCTCGCGCACGGCAAATCCGTGATTGTGGCTGGTCACTTCGACACGGCCCGTAGCCAGGTTGGTGACAGGATGATTGGCGCCGTGATGACCGAACTTCAGCTTGTACGTTTCCGCACCGAGCGCCAGCGAAAGAATCTGGTGCCCCAGGCAGATACCGAACATCGGCACCAGCCCGACCAGGCGCTCGACGTTGCGGATGGCTTTGTGCACGGCCGCCGGATCCCCGGGTCCGTTGGAGAGAAAGACGCCGTCGGGCCGGCGCGCCAGTACACTCTCCGCCGACGTGTCTGCGGGCACGACCTCCACGCGGCAGCCTTCGGTTACCAGTCCGCGGAGAATGTTGGCCTTGATGCCAAAGTCGTAGGCCACGACGGAAAATCGTGCTCTGTCCGGTTCCACCGTATATGCCGTACGGGTCGTCACTTCACCGGTAAGGTCCTGGCCGGTCATGGCAGGCTCGGCGTTGATTTTGCCGGAGAGCGAATCCGTGTCGAAGTCGACGTGACTGATGATGCCGCGCATGACACCCCGGTCGCGCAGCCGCAGGGTGAGCGCCCGCGTGTCGACACCCTCGATGCCCACCACGCCGCGCCGCGAAAGCAGATCAGGAAAGCTCAGGCTCGAGCGCCAGTTCGAAGGCGTGCGACATGCGTCGCGCACCACCACGCCCCGGAGACGGATCCGGGTCGCTTCGAAGTCCTCGGGCGCGATACCGTAGTTGCCAATCTGGGGGTATGTGAACGTCACGATCTGACCGGCATAGGAGGGATCGGACACGACTTCCGGATAGCCGGTCATGCCGGTATGAAAAACCACTTCTCCGGTGACTTCGCCTCGCGTCCCGACGGCCGTTCCGTCGAGGACGAAGCCATCCTCGAGCATCAGGATGGCCCGGCGCCGACCGGGCTTTCTCTGCGACCGGCGTGTTACACTCATCCCCTCAGGATCTCCATGACGGTGCGAATGTCTTCCGGAAGATCGCTTTGGAAACGCTGCCTCTCGCCACGGGCGGGATGAACGAAGCTCAGTCCCGCGGCGTGCAACGCCTGGCGGGGCAACACCTCCAGCGCCTTCTGCACACGCCGGCGCTCGGGTACCGGCAGACCGGTGGCCCAGCGTCCCCGGCCACCGTATGTGGGATCGCCGAATACCGGCTTGCCGAGATGGCGCATATGCACGCGAATCTGGTGCGTGCGACCCGAGCCGAGCGTCACGTGCAGAATGTCACACGGACCCACGGTGTCGGTCACTTCGAAGTGCGTCACGGCCGCTTTGCCGTGCGCGCCCACGCGCATGAGCTTGCGGTCGCGTCGCGAGCGGCCGATCGCTGCGTCAATGGTTCCCTGGTCCGCTTTCATGTGGCCACAGACGATGGCGGTGTAGGTACGGCCGACCTTTCGGTCAGCAATCTGCTCTGCCAGAGACTGGTATGCGGAATCGGTGCGCGCAACTACGATCAGGCCGCTGGTGTCTTTGTCGAGCCGGTGGACCACACCCGGCCTCAATGGCGATCCGAGCCCCGCCAGGGTACCCACGCGATGAAGCAAGCCCTGAACCAGCGTTCCCCGGCGATGCCCCGGAGCCGGGTGCACAACCAACCCGGCCGGCTTGTCGACCACGACCAGGTGCTCGTCCGAATAGACGATCCGGAATTCTACGGCCTCCGGCTCCAGCACCGACCCCTGTGGTTCGGCGTCGACATCGAACACCCAGCCGGGGCGTACACGATCGGAGGCCTTGCGCGCGGGACCATACACGCGGCCCTGATCGATCAGGCGTTTGATCTGCGCTCGGGAAAACTCAGGCAGGCATGCGGCCAGACAAACGTCCAGGCGCATGCCGTCCTGAGCTTCAGTCACTGTCACCCTGTGCTGCATAGTGCCGGTCAAATATGAATGTCGCGAGAATGAGCAGGACGATGCCTGAGGTCACGCAGGCATCGGCCACATTAAATACGGGCCAACGCGTCATCACCTCACCGGGAACGTGAATGGGTCCCAGATCGATGGCGGGCATTGAAAAGTCGATGAACTCGACGTCGATGAAATCGATCACCGCACCGAGTCGTATCCGGTCGATCATGTTTCCCACAGCACCGCCCAGTACCAGGAGCAACGCCCAGCGCGTCGCCGTGGGCAGTGGCTTCTGAACCAGCGACCAGGCGAGGAAGATCACGACCGCCGCCGTGATCACCAGGTAAAAGGACGGTGGCCCCAGGCGAATGCTCATGGCCCCGGCCGGGTTGAGCTGATGCGTGAACTGGACGACGGTGCCCAGCACGTGTACCGACGTGCCCGGCTCCATGTTCATTTGAATGGTGATTTTGGAGAGTTGATCGACGAGCACGATGGCCCCGGCGGGCCAGAGGGCAAAAAACGCCCGACTCCACCACGACTCCACCGGGGGAGCCGGTGAGGCGCTCGGTGTGGCGGAGGTGGTGTTCACCTGTTCGGGTTACCGCTGCTTCTGCTGCTCTTCGAGCTCCTGGCAGGCGATGCACAGGCGCGCGTGCGGCACCGCCTCCAGGCGCGTCTTGTTGATGTTCTCGCCGCACTGGTGGCACTGGCCATAGGACTTGCTGCGGATGCGGCGAATGGCTTCGTCAATGTGGTACAGCAGGCGCCCGCTCTTGGAGGCCAGCAGGAACGTCTTTTCACGCTCCATGGCATCGGTGCCGAGGTCGGCCATGTGGTACGCGTACGCCGAATGTTCGCCCGCTGCTTCCTTGGTCGTTTCCTGTGCGGTCTTCTGCAGGAGGCCCATCTCCGAAACGAGCGCTTGTCGCCGCTCCAAAAGCAGCTTCTCGAAATGCTCCAGTTCTCTCTTGTTCATCGGGCTGTCTGCTCCGCTGTGTCTGCTCGGGCCACAGAGATAATCGCCTCACCGTCTCCCAGGGGCCAGTTCTTCTTGAGCTCTCCGGGATGTCCCGTGCGTGTCACGTCCACCGTCAGCGTTTCCTGCAGAATATAGTCCATCCGCCTTTCGAAGGCTTCCATAACGCGATCCGGGCCGTCCAGGTCAAGCACAATACGATCGGTCACCTTGAACCCCGCCTCTTTCCGCATGTTTTGAATGCGGTTCACCAGTTCGCGGGCCAGGCCTTCGAGCTCAAGCTCATCGGACAGCCGCGTGTCCACCGCCACCGTCAGGCGACCCTCGGAGACAATGGACCAGCCTTCCGCCGCCTCGGCCACAAACTCGACCATGTCGTCGGTCACCCAGTGGTCGTGCCCATCCACGTGGATGGGCCAGCGGCCGTCGGACTTGAATCGCGCCGCCTCGTCACCGCCCAGGTTCTTGAGGATTCCGGCTACGTCGTTGACCTTCTTGCCGAACACGGGCCCCAGTTTCGGGAAGTGGGGCACCACGCGCAGCTGCTCGACGCGATCACCGTCGGTGGTGATGTCTACCTGCTTGGCATTGACTTCGTCGGCCACGAGATCGGACACCGCCATCAGCGCCTCGACGTGGGCCGCGGCATTGGCCACGACCACCATGGTGGCCACCGGCTGCCGCACCTTGATCTGGGCGGCCGCGCGAGCCGCCCGCCCCAGCGACACCGCATCGATGGCCAGCGACATCGATTCTTCCAGAGCCGTGTCGATCTTCGATTCGTCCGCCGTCGGAAAATCGACCAGGTGAACCGATGCGGGTGCCTCGGGCTCGGCATACGCGATCAGGTCGCGGTAGAGTCGCTCCGCCGTCAGCGGCGCCGCCGGTGCCATCAGCCTCGCGGTGGTCATCAGTGCCTGATAGAGCGTGTAAAAAGCGGCCCGCTTGTCTTCACCGCCCGCCGCCACCCAGTACCGGCGGCGTGATCGGCGCACATACCAGTTGGAAAGATCGTCGAGCACGAACGTGCCGATGGCACGCAGGGCACGCGTCAGGTCGTAGCGTTCGAACGAGCGGTCGATCTGTCGGGTGAGGGAGTGTACGCGCGACAGCAGCCACCGGTCCGGCAGCGTCAGCGCGCCGGGCGGCTCCGTGAACCACTCCCGCGGCACCCGGTCGACGTTGGCGTAGAGCGCGAAAAAAGAGTACGTGTTGCCCAGCGTGCTGAACAGCTTGCGGGCCACTTCGCGCGGTCCCTCGAGATCAAACTTGAGCGGGATCCAGGGCTGCGACGCCGAGAGCATGTACCAGCGCAGAGGATCGATGCCGACTTCGCCGATCACCTTCCACGGGTCGACCACGTTGCCCTTGGACTTGGACATCTTCTGGCCTTCCCCGTCCAGGATGAGCTCCATGACCACGCAGTTCTTGTACGCCGGCTTGTCGAACACGAGCGTGGCGATGGCCAGCAGGCTGTAGAACCAGCCGCGTGTCTGATCCACCGCTTCCGAGATGAAATCCGCCGGAAAGTGGCTATCGAACAGCTCCTTGTTCTCGAACGGATAGTGCCACTGGGCCACGGGCATGGCACCGGAGTCGAACCAGACGTCGATGACCTCCGGCGTCCGCTTCATCGTCCCCTGGCAGTCGGGGCACGCCAGTGTGATGTCATCCACCCACGGTTTGTGCAGGTCCACTTCATCGGAGACGTTCTGCCCGCGCTCCTTCAACTCCGCGATACTCTCCAGGGCCTCGATGCGATGGCAGCCGTCACACACCCAGAGATTCAGCGGCGTTCCCCAGTAGCGATCGCGAGACAGGGCCCAGTCGACGTTGCCCTCCAGCCATTCGCCGAAACGTCCTTTGCCGATTTCGGGCGGGTACCAGGCGATCTGGTCGTTGTGGGCGATCATGCGGTCACGCACGCGGGTCGTGCGTACGTACCACGAGGGCCGCGCCACGTAGAGCAGCGGCGCGTCGCACCGCCAGCAAAACGGATAGGTGTGCGTGCAGGTGCCGGCGCGATACAGGCGCCCGGCCTTTTTCATATCTGCGGTGATCAGCGGATCGGCTTCCTTGAAAAACTTCCCCGCGTAGTCCGGCACCGCGCCCGTGAACCGCCCGGCCTGGTCCAGGGGTTGCGGCATGGGCAGTTCGAGGGTCTTGCCGATGCGATGGTCGTCCTCACCGTAGGCCGGTGCGATGTGAACGATGCCGGTTCCTTCGGAAAGCGTGACGAACGTCTCGGTCAGCGTGAAGCACCCTTGCTCCTTGACCTCCGGAAAAAACTCGAAGAGCGGCAGGTACTTCTTGCCCGCGAGGTCTGAGCCTGCGAACCGCTCGAGAATGTCATACTCGTCGCCGAGCACGTCCTGGAGGAGTGCCTCGGCCAGAATCAACTTCCGACCTCTGTGCTGCACCTTGGCGTAGGTGGCCTCGGGATGCAGCGCCAGCACGACGTTCGAAATCAGCGTCCAGGGCGTAGTCGTCCAGACCAGGAATGACGTCTCGGGATCATCCACCAGCGGCATAGTGACGAAGACCGACGGGTCGGCGATATCCTTGTAGCCCAGCGCCACCTCGTGACTGGACTGGGCGGTTTCGCACCGCGGGCAGTAGGCCACCACGCGATTGCCCCGGTACAGCAGGTCGCGCCGGAACAACTGCGCCAGGATCCACCACACCGATTCGATGTATTCATTCGTGAAGGTGATGTACGGATCGTCCAGGTCGAGCCAAAAGCCCATCCGCCGCGTGAGTGCGTTCCAGTCCTCGAGGTAGGTGAACACCGACTTCTTGCACTCGGCGTTGAACCGGGCGACACCGAACTCCTCGATGGCCGCCTTGGAAGGTAGCCCGAGCCGCTTTTCCACCTCGAGCTCAACCGGCAGTCCGTGCGTGTCCCAGCCGGCCTTGCGGTCGACGCGGTAGCCCTTCATGGTCTTGTAGCGGCAGACCAGGTCTTTGATGGTTCGCGAAATGACGTGATGGATGCCGGGCCTGCCGTTGGCCGTGGGCGGACCCTCGAAGAACACGAAGTGCTCCGCGTCTTCGCGCAGCGCACGCACCTGTTCGAAGATCTTCGCCTGCTCCCAGAACTCCAGAATGGCCTCTTCCCGTGCCGGCAGGCCGAACTCGTCTTCGTATTGCCGAAACAGGCTTGAGCCGTCGGCCATGGCTTCAGTTCAATCTCATCTGACGCACACAGCGGTTGAGCAGTGCCTTGAGTCCCGGCTCCGCTGCGTTGGCGATGGCGATGATGTCGTCGATGTTGGCCGGGTGCAGATGGTCCGGCAGGCCCATGTCGGTGATGATGGAAAAGCCGAGCACCCGCATGCGGATCTGACGTGCGACGATGACTTCGGGTACGGTGGACATGCCCACCACATCGGCGCCGATGATGCGCAGATATCTGTACTCTGCGGCCGTTTCGAGATTGGGCCCCGATACGGCGGCGTAGACACCGCGCTGCAACGGTTGCTTGAGATCGAGTGCGGCCCGAGTGGCCAGGTCCATGAACTCGCGATCGTAGCACTCGAACAAGTCCGGGAAACGCGGGCCCAGACGGTCGTCGTGCGGCCCGATGAGAGGGTTGTGGCCGATCAGGTTGATGTGATCAGTGATCAGCATGAGGTCGCCGTTGGCGAACTGGGGATTCAGCCCGCCGCAGGCGTTGGAGACACAGAGCGCCCGGGCCCCGAGCGCGTACATGACGCGCACCGGGAGCGTGACCTCCTCCAGCGTATACCCTTCGTAGTAATGGAAACGCCCGGCCATGGCCACGACGGGTTTCCCCTCGAGGGTTCCGAGGATCAGTCTGCCGGCATGGGACTCGACCGTGCTGACCGGAAAATGCGGGATCTCCTTGTACGGGATCTCCCGCTCTACGTCAATCCCTTCACCCAGCGATCCGAGGCCCGTGCCCATGATGATCGCCACCTCGGGAGCCGCGCCTCCGTGTTGCCGGATCGCGGTCGTCGCCTCCTCCACCCGTTCCCAGACAGACCCTGCCATACGTAGTTTAAGATTCTCCCTTGGCCGGTTGTTCCGGCACCAGTGGCGGTGGAAACACGATCACCGGTTGGTCTTCGTTTTCGATGACGGGCAGTTCTGTCAGCTTGCCTTCTTCACGTGCATTCTCGCGGTCCACCGGTTCGGGGATCCACGGCTTGGCCTGTCTGGGCGGAGCCTGTGCCGGTTTGGGCTCGTCGAACGCAGGTGGTGGTTTGGGGCGGGAACCCAGGGACGGCCGGCCCGTATCCGCAGGCTGTACGGCTTCACGTGCCGCGGTGCGTGCACGATCGGTGTGGTCGAGATTGTCCAGCGTGGTCAGCTGCGCCCTGCAGAAGGCCCGGAACTGATCGATAAAATTCTGCCGTGCGTCCTTGAGATAGCGCAGATCCTGCTCCATCGAACGGCGTTCCACTTCGGCCTCGTGTACGATCTCCACGGCCCTGATTTCTGCCTCGCGCTTGATCGACTCCACTTCCCTCTGGGATGCGTCGCGCGTCTGCGCCATAGCCTGCTCCACCGTCAGCACGGCTTTCTTGAGCGCGCCCTCCTGGTCGCGAAAATTCTGCATTTCCTTTTCGAGACGCTTCACCTGTTCTTCCGCTTTCTGACGACCCTGGAGCGCATCTTCGAGAACGGTGGCAATGTGCTCGAGGAACTGCTCCACTTCGTCTGCAGCATAACCGCGGACTCCCTTGCGGAACCGGTGCTGGCGCACGTCGTTGGGTAACATCTCCATAGCCTCTCCCCTCTAGAGCCAAGTGTACAGAAACCGGATAATGATGGTACGGAGCACGTAAATCAAGAACAGAGCCACCCAGGGCGACAGATCGAGACCGCTCCGAAAGGGCAGCACACGCCTGATCGGCTCCAGAAAGGGCTCCGTCAGCCGCCACACCCAGAAGACCAGCGTATTGCGCTGCGACGGGTAGATCCAGGACAGGATGACACGCGCGAAGATCAACAGTATCAACGAGTTACTGAAGAGCCCCACGGCCTTGATCAGAACGTAGCCCGTTTCAGACATGTTTTCTTTTACGCATTTCGGGGGCCAAAGATTGCCGTGCCGATGCGAATCCAGTCCGCGCCGCACTCCAGGGCCCAGGGCCAGTCGCCGGACATGCCCATGGAGAGCACGTCCATGGTTCGCGGGGGCAGCTCAGACCGCCATCTCTCGCGGAGTTCAGCGGCCAGCTCAAAGGCGGTCCGTGTCGGCATCTCCGCCATGGACAGCGGTCCAATGGTCATCAGACCCGCGAGCTTCAAGCGCCTCTGTTTCATCACGGCCTCAATAACCGCTCCCAGAACAGCGGGTTCACATCCTGATTTCTGCCCTTCGGCGGTCGCGTTGACCTGAACCAGTACGCCGATATCCCGCCCGACCAGCTCCGCGGCCCGACCCAGCGCTTCGGCGACGCGAACCGAGTCGACGGACTGCACCCAATCGAACAGGCGTGCGGCCTTGTTGGCCTTGTTCGTCTGCAGGTGACCCACCAGGTGCCACGTCGGTCGCGGCTCGACCTGTGCGATCTTGCCATCGGCTTCCTGGATCCTGTTCTCGCCGAAGTCCGTCACACCCGCAGCGATAGCGTCCTGGATTTTCTCGATCGGCTGAACTTTCGACACGGCGACGATGCGAATGGTGGCAGGGTCCCGGCCTGCGGATGCGCACGCCCGGGCCACCTGTTCGCGCAAGTCCCCCCACGACTCGGCTATAGTAGTCACGATAGTCCCCTCGAAGGTAGATCGCGATCAGCCCAGCGTCAAGCCGCGGAGACGATTTCACGAAACGGGCTGCCGAACCGGTCCGGCGGTATTGAACCGGCGTCGCTCTGGGATCGGGTGAGTAACCGGCAGGGTGCTACTTCTGCAGGCGGTCGAGCAGGGCGCGAATGTCTTCCATCTTGAACGGCTTCGAGAGAAAGCCGTCGGCGATTTCGCTCACCGTGTGGTTGTCGGCGGCGGAAAGGCTGTAGCCGGAGATCACGATCACAGGCAGATCGGGGTTCTGGACCTTGATCGACTTCAACAGCTCCACGCCGCTCATCTTGGGCATGCGCAGGTCGGTGATGACCAGGTTGATCGGCTCTTCGTTGATGCTGCGAAGAGCCGTCTCGCCGTCCTGAACGGTGATGGCGTCCACGTCGAACACTTCGAGCATTTCGACGAGCACATCTGCCATGGGGACGTTGTCGTCGACGATCAGGGCTTTTTGATATTCCATAACTGTGGCCTCACACTTTAGTATCGGCCACAACCCGGAAAGCGCTTAGAATTGGTTTCAAGAATTGAGTCGGTCGCGGATGGCCCGGCCCAGGGCGGCCACGCCCGTGCCCAGGGATGCAGAACACGCCAGGTACGGGTCCCCCTCCAGCACCCCGGCCACTTCGGCAACCCGTTCGGAATCCACGAGATCGGCCTTGTTCAGGACCCAGAGGCGCCCGATCCCCTGTGCGCCCAGCGCGGAGATCACCCTGAGGACCTCCTCCACGTGCGCGGTGGCGTCGGGATGGGCCAGGTCCAGCACACCCAACAGCAGATCCGCAAAACGCAGTTCTTCCAGCGTCGAGCGAAAACTGGCCACCAGCTGCGGCGGCAGTTTGCTGACGAAGCCAACCGTATCGACCAGAATGGCCTGCCGCTCGTGGTCCACCGCCCCGTCCTCGAGGTGCACCCTCTTGGACTTGGCGTCCAGTGAACTGAACATCCGGTCCTCGGCAGCGACGTCGGCCCGCGTGAGCCGGTTGAACAGGGTCGACTTGCCGGCGTTGGTGTACCCGACGAGTGCGCACACGCGGACGTTTTTCTTGCGGCGCGTGCGCTGCACTTCGCGCGACCGTTCAATCTTGGCCAGGTCCTTCTTGAGGTGCGCAATCCGGGTGCGTGTGAGACGACGGTCCACTTCGAGCTGGGTCTCACCCGGCCCCTTGGTACCCACGCCGCCGTTCTGGCGGGAAAAGTGTGCCCACAGCCCCGTGAGCCTGGGCAGCAGATACTCGAGCTGCGCCAGCTCCACCTGCGTGATCGCCTCGCGGGTACGCGCACGCCGGGCGAAGATGTCGAGCACCAGGTTGCCGCGGTCGATGACTTTGCGGTTCAATTTCTCTTCGAGATTGCGCGCCTGCGCGGGCGAGAGGGTCTCGTCAAACACGACCACCTCGGCATCCTGCGCATCGGCCTCGCGACTGATTTGATCGACCTTGCCCTTGCCTACGTACCAGGCCGGATCGATGCGGCGCACCGGGGCCATCACCGAACCGGACACTTCCAGCTCGGCCGCTTGGGCGAGCTGAGTCAGTTCGGCGAGATCGGCTTCGGCACGATGGCGACTGGTACGGCCGTGGCGTATGCCCACCAGGTACGCGGTCTCGTGGCGCCGTTCGGCAGGTGTGTAGAAGCTACGAGGCACGATGCACAGGATACATCAATTCGATGCGAATCACGAGCGCCAATCCGGCCGGGGCTGCGGACACTGGACCATATGGAGTGACCGTCGGTCATTCCATATGGTCTAGAGTCGTTCTTCGACGTAGATCTCCTCGCGCAGTCCCTTGACCCACTCCGCTACCACGCGACCGGTCTTTTCCCGACGGGCCATTTCGGTGATCTCGGCCCGATCGAGTTGGAGATCATAGGGTCGATCGTCGCGGCGTTCCTCGACCGTGATGACGTGGATACCGGCGTCGGCGGCCACGGGCTCCAGGACCGTACCGGCCGGATGCGTACCGACCGAGGAAGCGAACGGCTCGGGCAGTACCGACAGGGATATCCAGCCCAGATCACCGCCGTTAGTGGCGGTGGTCGAATCGATGGAGTACTCCTTGGCCAGCGCCGCAAAGTCCTCCCCCTCCTGGATGCGCCGCCGCAGCTTTTCGGCCTCCGCCATGGCCGTGCTCATATCCTCGGCGGACGGCAGGGTGCGAAAGAGGATGTGGGCGGCATGGACACGATCACCCCTGCGCTCCCGTGACTGGATCAGATGAAATCCGTACTGGGTCTGAACCACCCCGGAGACCTCGCCCACGGGTAGCCCGAAGGCCGCGCGCTCGAACTCGGGTACCATCACCTTGCGGCTGAACCAGCCCAGGTCGCCACCGTCCGAGCCTGACGGATCGTCGGAGAAGCGACGTGCCATGTCGCCGAAATCGGCGCCGTTGTGGATGGAGTCCAGGACGGCCTCCGCCTGGAGGCGAACCGAATCGATGGTGGAAGTGGACACATCGACGGGATAGAGAATGTCCCTGAGGTGCACCGCGGCGACCTGGTCCGGCAGACTGTCCTTGAACTCCTGGTAAAAGGCGTCCACTTCGGGTGCCGAGATATCCACGTCTCTCAGCCGCTTTTGAATCAGCTTGTTCTTGAGCAGTTGGTTGCGCACCTCGCGCCGGTACCGCCGGCGCAGTTCCGCCAGCGACAGCCCTTCCGCGGCCAGCTGCTTGTAGAAGTCTTCCGGGGATGAAAACTGACCCTGGATACGCGACAGGTGCGCGTCCAGATCGCGCTCGACTTCCGTATCGGTCACCTTGATCGACGTGTCACGCTCGGCCTGAATCAGCATCAGGCGATCGTTGATCATCTGCTCGAGGATGTCTTCGCGAAGCTCTTCGCGCAGGCCCGGCGTGCTGAGATCGACACCCTGTTGCTGCGCCAACAGGGTCAGCTGAGATTCCAGCTCCGATTCGAGCACGATGTGGTGGCCCACTACGGCCACGATGCGATCCACCACGTCGGCCCGCGGTGCGACATCAGCGCTCAGGCCGGCCCAGAGCACCGCACAGAGAATCAGACGAGCGGCTGGCGTGTAGGTCTATCCTTCCTCGGGGTACTTGGAGCGATCCACGGTCGAGGCCAGGACCTGTTCGTTGATCTGCACGCGCGTCGACTCGTGCATTTCGGCCAGCCAGTCGGTCAGGGCCTGCTGTCGCATCTCGTTGCGGAGCTTGGTAAGAATCCGCTGTTCCACCGCCTCGAACGTTCGGGTCTCGGCGTCTTTCTTTGCCAGCAGTTCGATGACCGACCACTGCGCCCCGCCCTGTGTGGCGTGGTAGATAGGGCCACCCACCTGGCCCACGTCCATGCGCTGGGCCGCGTCGAACAACGCCGGGTACTCGAAGCGGCGAAACGTGCCCAGATCACCCCGGCGTCCCTTCATGCCGGGCCGCAGCGTCACCTGCGTGCAGATTTCGTCGAACTTGGCTCCCCGGCGAACACGTTGGATGATCTGCTTACCCTCTTCCTCGGAACCGATGAGCGCTTCCCGCATGCGCACGGTGGGCGGGGACGAAAATTCTTCGGGATGATCGTCGTAGTATCCCGTCAGCATCTCGGTGGTCACGTCGACGGGCCGCTGCACCAAATCGTCCTTCATCTTGTCGGCCATGAGCGTTTCGCGGAACTTGCGCAGCGTAAGCTTGTAGTCTTCGGACTGATCGATGCGCAGCCTGCGCGCCTCACGCTCCAGCACGGTCGTGTAGATCATCTGGAACATGAACTCCTTGATGGCCGTCGTGTCGTAAAAGTCCGGTCGGTTCACCGGCGGCGCTTGGTTGGCCATGCGGACGAAGTCTCCGGCAGCCAGAGACGTGTCGAGATATCGCGCGATCGGTCGCAGCTGCAGCTTGAGGGTGAGGTCGTTGGCATCGAGATTGGATCTGAACGGCAGCGGACCGCCGGTCGTGTCCCGATAGGTCTCCTGGACGATGGTCAGCATGTCCATGTCCAGGCGCAGATCGGTCTTGTCCCGGGTGCCGGCCAGGAGTTCCCGCAGGCGGGCCTGTTCTTTCTGCTGCTTCATCTGATTCTTGATGGCGGGCTCCACCTGGTCGAACGGCTGCCGATCCACCTCGCGGCGTCCCAGGAGCTGAATGACGTGCCAGCCGAACTGCGTCTGGACCGGTTCGCCTACCTCGCCCGAGTCCAGGGCAAACGCGGTTTCCTGAAATGACGGGACCATGGTGCCCCAGCGGAACCAGGAGAGATCGCCGGCGTTCTGCTGGGCCGACGGGTCGTTGGAACGTTCCTGAGCCAGCTTGCCAAAGTCTGCCCCGCCCTCGAACTCCGCTTTGATCTCGTGGGCCTCTTCCTCGGAGTCGACCAGGACGTGTCGGGCGTGGATCTCCTCGCCCATGTGCTCGTACCACGTCTGGACCTCCGCGTCGGTCACTTCCACGTTGCCCGCGATTTCGGACTTATAAAGCTGATCCAGCAGGAACTTGCTCTGCTGCTGTTCGATCAACCGCTGGATCTCCTGATCCTTGTCGAGGCCCTGGCGATAGGCCCCGATGACGAGGAGCTTCCGGTCGACGAGCTGAGCGAGGAACTCCTGGCGTCGCTCGAGCTCGAGACTGTAGCTGGTAAAGGTTTGTGGCTGCTGTGCAAAGCCGGACTCGAATTCGGTGATCGAAATCGAGTGGTCACCGACCACGGCCACCATGTCACCCTGCTGGCCCGAACAACCGGTGAGAATCGCCGTGAAGCTCACCAATAGAACCGGTACGCTATGTCGTAGCATAGGAAAACGTCTCCCGTAATTAGATCAACTGCCCCGAATGAACCTGCCAATTATGGAGCATTCCAGAACTCCTGCAAGAGCTTTCTCAGGCGCGAAATCGGCGCTTCCTCACCCCACCGGGCAGTCATCACCAGGGTTTTACCCCAGCTGTACCGGTGCGGTTCGGAGATTCGCGCGGTGAGTTGCTCGATTGGGGCACGACCCGGCGCCCGGGCGAGCCCCCATTCCCAGCGCACCTCGGGGCCGCTGAGACTGGCACGCACGACGCCGATCCGGCCCCAGACCAACCGGCAGACGGCAGCATCGAACAGGTCGCTGGCCGGTTCAGGCATGGGCCCGAATCGATCCCTCACCTCCTGCCGGAGTCGATCCACGTCATCCGGCGATTGCGCATCGGCCAGGCGCTGGTACAGATCGACCCGGAGAGCCGTCCCGGAGACATATTCGCCTGGCAGCCGCAACGGACGCCTGGTGTCAAACCGCACAGAGGGAGGCACCTCCGGCTCCTCGCCTTTGACTTCCGCCACCGCTTCCTCCACAAGACGCGTGTACAGGTCAAAGCCCACGGCCTCGATGAATCCGTGCTGCTGAGACCCCAGCAGGTTGCCGGCGCCCCGAATCTCCAGGTCACGCATGGCCAGATGAAAACCGCTGCCGAGATCGGAGTGCTGTTCGACGGCCGCCAGTCGCTTGCGTGCCTGGTGTGTGATCGTGCCGGCGGGCGGTACCATCAGATACGCATAGGCCTGCCGGCGAGAGCGGCCGACGCGTCCCCTGAGCTGATATAGCTGCGCCAGGCCGAAGGTGTGGGCGCGGTTGATGATGATGGTATTGGTGAGCGGGATGTCGAGACCCGATTCGATGATCGCGGTGGAGAGCAGGATCTGGTGTTTGCGATGCGAAAATTCCAGCATCACTCGTTCCAGTTCCGATTCCTTCATCTGACCGTGCGCGATCACGATGTCCAGTGACGGGAATAGCTGCTTGAGATACCGGTACACCGCGGCGATCGACTGAACCCGGTTGTGCACCACGAACACCTGCCCGCCCCGATCGATCTCGCGCAGGACGGCCGTACGAATGACCTCGTCGTTGAACGGCACGATCTCGGTGTGTACGGGCAGACGTCCCTGCGGCGGGGTGCTGATGACGGACAGATCGCGCGCACCCAGTAGCGACATCTGCAACGTGCGCGGAATCGGGGTCGCCGTGAGGGTGAGACAGTCGACGAGATGCTTGAGTTGTTTGATGCGTTCCTTGTGACGAACTCCGAAGCGATGCTCTTCGTCCACCACGAGCAGGCCCAGGTCGCGGAACTGGACGTCCTTCGAAAGCAGCCGATGGGTGCCGACGATCACGTCCACCTTGCCCTGGGTGACCTCGGCGGCGATGACCTTTTGCTCGGCCGCGGACTTGAATCGTGACAGCATTTCCACGCGCACCGGGAACGGCCCCAGACGCTCGGTGAACGTCTCGAGATGCTGCTGGGCCAGGATCGTGGTCGGTACCAGCACTGCCACTTGTTTGCCGTCACTGATCGCTTTGAGCGCTGCGCGAATCGCCAGCTCGGTTTTGCCGAATCCCACGTCGCCGCATACCAGCCGATCCATGGGTGCCGCCGTCTGCATGTCGGATTTGATGGCCACCAGCGCAGCGGCCTGGTCGAGCGTCTCTTCGTACGGAAACGTCTCTTCCAACTGGCGAATCCACTCGTCGTCCGGGCTGAACGCATACCCGGGCTGCGCCTTGCGCGCGGCGTAGAGCTTGACGAGCTCTTCGGCCATTTCGAGGATCTTGCGGCGTGTGCGCGCCTTGATGCGCTCCCAGGCACCGGTCCCGAGCTTTGAGAGCTGGGGTGTGCCCTGGGCACCTGAGAACTTTCGCACCCGGTTGAACGCCTCGATGGGGACGTACACCTTGTCGTCGCCTGCAAAGCGCAATTCGAGCACGTCGGTGGGCCGGTCCGCCACGGTGAGTGTTTGCAGGCCGTGATAGCGTCCGACGCCGTGGTCGACGTGGACGACGAAGTCGCCCTGTTTGAGCGCCGTGTACGATGAGATCGCCACGCCTTCCCGGAATCTCCGTGCCACCCGCGGCCGGGGACGGCGGGCGAACATCTCGTGCTCGGTGAGGCAGACGAGCCCGCCGCCCTCGAACACAAATCCTTCCACCAGGCTTCCACGGCAGAGCTTCAGGCGTTCCGGTTCGTCGAGCAGTTCCCACGTGTGCTCGAGCTGTCCCCGGGACGGTCCCCACAGCGTTACGCGCGGAATATCCAGGGAGAGCTGTTTGACCAGGGGCAGGTTGCCGTGCACAGGTGGATGCGGCTTCATGCCGAAATTGATGCCGCGGCTGCGACCGAGCTGGCGTTCGTGAACCTGTCCGAAGGCGTGCCACTGTTCGGGCAGGGGGCGAGCGTCGGGCAGAACATCGGCGGGCGCGGGCAGCTCCTCTATCTGCTGCCGTGTTCGATCATACGCGACCTGCAGGTCGCGCCGCAGTTCGGCTTCGTCGTCGGCGCGCAGTTCCGGATCGGAGACGAACATGATAGCGTCGTCGGGCAGGTAGTCGAGCAACGACGACGCCTCGATGCCCAGGACGCTGTAGAGCCACTCCAGGCCGGGTGGCTCGGCGGCCGGGTCGCGGTGAAGCTCGAGCTGCCGCCGGGCAGCGGGCTGCAGGGTCGAGATCCAGATGTCGAGATCCGTCGCGTTGGCGAGCGACTCCCGTTGCGGCCAGATGTCGGCCTCCTCCAACACGTCCACCGTGCGCTGGGTGCCCACGTCGAAGCGACGGAGGGACTCCACCTGATCGCCCCAGAATTCCACGCGCAGCGGTCGGTCCAGACTCGTCGGGAACAGATCGACGATGCCGCCGCGAACGGCGTACGGGCCCACTTCTTCCACGACGGCGGCGCGAAGGTAGCCGGAGTCGGTCAGCGAGTCGATGAGGTCGTCCCGCGACGCATCGGCGCCGGTCACCAGGTTGATTCGCCGGCGACGCAATGCGGAAGGCGGCAGTGTGGCGTCAAACCACGCGGGCAGCGGTACGATCAGTACCCGGCCGTCATGGCTGCCTTCCAACAGTTGCGTCAGCGCGCGCAGGCGCTCCGCGACCAGTTCCGCGGCGGGTACCGACCACTGGTAGGGTCGCGTGTCCCGGGT
Organism: Candidatus Zixiibacteriota bacterium; assembly: GCA_030597645.1. Taxonomy (GTDB): domain Bacteria; phylum Zixibacteria; class MSB-5A5; order JAUVRN01; family JAUVRN01; genus JAUVRN01. Next base: position 5,087 of record JAUVRN010000001.1, on the reverse strand, counting down.
CGGATAGGAGATCAGCTCCGGGCCCAGCAGCGTCCGCAGATCGGCCTGGGCATTTTCGAACGCGTCGCCTTCGCCCAGCGTCCACACCACGAGTTTCCCGGTCGCCCGGGCCAGTGCCGCGGCGGCGGCCGGCCTGCCGGCACCGACGAGCCCGGATACATCGACGAGCTCACCCGTTTCAAGCGTAGTCAGAACCCGCTGCATCGCAATCGACTCGCCAACCGAATCGATCAGCCAGCCCGCGTGGTCGGGGTGCTCGTAGACCCGTACTCGTCCGGCCCGCGCCCCGGATTCGGAAGTCGTCGTCGTGTGCGGTCCTGCGTCTGTCAGAGGTTCACTCCCGTTCCAGAACTGGTTTTGAAACCAGTTCTAAACGCACGTATCCCTCCCCAGGCCAGGCTGAGCAGGGTTCTGCGCTTGCTGCCGTGTCCGGGCCCACGGCCCTGACACGTCTATGTCTTGTCCGCGGCGTGCACGGCTGTGCGGCCACGTTCGGTGTACGCGATAAACTTGTACACCAGGCGCGCGGCCACAAAGTCGGGGGCGTGCATGCCTCCGATCGGCGCCAGTTCCACGACGTCGGCGCCCACTACGTGACGCCGCAGGGTCAGCCGTCGCAGGACGGAGGTGACCTCTTGCCACGACAGGCCGCCCGGTTCGGGTGTACCGACGGCCGGCATCAGAGACGGATCGAGGCCGTCCAGGTCGATCGTCACATATACGTTGGGCGAGAGCAGGTCGATCGCTTCGTTGATCCAGTTGCCTTCGGCGTCGCGCTGATGGGCGAAAAAGAGATGGCAGCCGTCCGTCTGCTGCGCGTATTCGAACTCCGGTGCCGAGAGATTGCGGATGCCCACGCCCACGGTCGTCGCCACGGTGTCGCGGACGCGTTTCATGCTGGAGGCATGGGAGTAGCGACAGTCCTGATACGTCTCGCGCAGGTCGGCGTGCGCGTCGATCTGCAGTACGGAAAGATCGGGATAGTACTCCTGATACGCACGCACAGGGCCGGCGGTGATCGAATGCTCGCCGCCCAGCGTCACGACCGTCTGTCCCGCCCCGGCCAGTTTCGCCACGCGGGCCTGCAGGTCCGCCACCAGGACCTCGGGCCCCGCCGCCGTAACCGGCAATACCTCCTGCGTGCCGATGCCCACCCTGTGAGGTTCACAGAGAAGCTCTTCGTCGAACAGCTCGACTTCACTGGAGGCGGCGATGATGGCCGCGGGACCGGCCGCGCAACCGCGCCCGTACGAGACCGTCTGTTCATAGGGAACCGGCAGGATCTGGTACGGAGCATCCGGGCCCGCACCCTCTTCCCTGGTCAGACCGAGAAAGTTGCCCGTCACGGCAGACCCTACGTGCCGGCCTCGTCCAGCCGCTGCGATTCGGGATCCACCACGTATTCATACCGCGCACCCTCGACGGGCGGTTCCTGGCCATAGAGCCTGGACATGTCCGGTACGTGTGGACGCGTCCGGCCTTTGCGCACATCCTGGGCCAGCGCCGTGACCACGATCGGCAGGGCGATGGTGGCATCCACGTGTACGGTGACCATGCGGGCACGTTCGGAGACCTTGCCCCACGACTGAGCCTCCTGGAACGTGCAGCCTGACAACCCGCCCCAGTGCGGCGCATCCGTCGTGAATTGAATGGCGAACGTGTGGCCGGGCAGCTCTTCCATCTGCCAGCCGCCGGCTGTGAGTCCGGCCTGGTTGATGAAGTTCTTGGGCGTGCCGCCTCCGACGAACACGACGGACGTGGATTTCGAGTACAGGGCGATCTCGGCGGTCTCCACCGCATCGATCATGACGTCGACCTGCGGAATCCGTCGCAACGGAAAGCCCACCTCGGCGGCGGCGATGCCGTACGAAGAATCAGCGATCGCCGGGCAATAGAGGGGCACACCCACCCGCCGTGCGGTCGTCACGATGCCGTCTGTGACTTTGTATGGTTCGATACGATCGGCGAGCAGTTGAAAGAGTTCGCGCGTGCCGACGCGCCGGTCCCCGGCGACGTCCTGCATGAACTGTCCGAGATACCAGTCGATCTTGCGAAACTGGACTTCGTCCACGTACGTGTCGAACACGCGGTCGAGGCGCTGTTGGTACAGCTTCAGGTCGTCCGCGCTCTCCGTACCGATGTAGTGCGGGTGTCCCAGTGATTCATACACGTCGTGGAAGAGGTTGGCCCCGGTGGAAACGACGCAGTCGATCAGCCTGTTCTCCAGCAGATACACCATGATGTTGCGCATGCCGCCGGCGGTCATGGCACCGGAGAGACCGAACATGATCGTGGTCTCCTCCTGCAGCGCATCCGACCATGCCTGGTAGGCTCGACCGAGGTTGCGGCCCTGAAACGAGATGCGCGTCATTTTGTCCAGGATCGCCGGCAGGTCGTCCTGCGGATCCACTTCGAACGGCCGGGTGGGCGCGAGATCTTTCAGCCGGGGCGTATCGCGCCGGGGGGGATGGGAAGGTGGATCGGGCATGGCGGGCTATACCTTTCTATTCCGGGAGAAGGATGGCGAGCGCCACGGCGCTCGTCCAGAGGCCGCTCTTGTCGCCCCGGGCCGACTGCGTGATATTCGTGGTGCGTACGATCTTGCCGGAGATCCGCCAGATCTCCTTTTTCTCGTCGTAGCTCTTGTCGACGTCGAAGTCGATGCCGAGCGTCGTCGCCAGCATCTGCGCCGCCAGGTCTTCGGCATAGTCGCCGGCGTCTTTGCCCTTCACCCCGAACGCGTGATGTTCCGACAGGTAGCCGTACTGGGACGTGTCGTTGGGAATGGCGACTCCGATCGACGCCGAGATCAGCCGGTTGGGCTCGTTGGTCTGCTGGCGCGCAATCACGGAAAAGACGATCTGCCCGTGATTCAGTTGACGGAGGCCGCGTGCGCGAGATATCAGCTTGCAGTGTGGCGGGAAGATGCTGGAGACGCTGGCGAGATTGTATTCGGCCACGCCGGCATCACGAAGCGCCAGCTCGAAACTCGCGAGGTTTTCCTTGTGCTTGCCCACGCCGCGCGTCAGGTAAAGTGAACGCGGTACGAACATGGCATGACTCCTCTGGAAGCCGAAGCCCCCGTGGCGTTCGGGCGTACCAGTCTAGCCACGCGATGGGGGCCAGGCAAGCGTACATTTGGGCCGTTGCGCCGCGTTCGGTGTAGTATGAGATTGAGTTTCTAATCACCGCGGCCCCACGGATGACCGGGGCGCAATCACCAGGGGATGATCATGACGAAACTTCGTCCGAGTGTTGCAGCAGCCACGATCCTGATCGGCTGCGCACTGATGGGTCACCACAGCCGGGCCGCCGCGCAGTCGCAGACACCGCTGCCGGCAGCCTACGACGTGACCGAAGAGCCGGTACGGTATCGGAGCGGCCGCGACACCGTGCGCGCGGTGCTCTTTCTCCCCGATGCGCCCGGCGAGCGGCCGGGTGTCGTCGTGATTCACGAGTGGTGGGGACTCAATAGCTGGGTGCGTGAAAACGCGCGACAGATCGCCGAACGGGGCTATGTGACCCTGGCGATCGATCTGTATCGTGGTGAGGTGGCCACCGATGCGGAAGCGGCGCACGAGTTGATGCGCGGCGTGCCCGAAGATCGCGCCTCCCGCGATCTGCAGATGGCCGTAGAGTACCTGCGTTCTCGAAAGGAAGTCGACCGCCGTCGCACGGCCTCGGTCGGCTGGTGTATGGGTGGTGGGTACTCGCTGCAGACGGCCCTGGTGGTGCCCGACCTGACGGCCTGCGTGATCTGCTACGGGCGGCTGGTCACCGAGGACGCGACGATCGCCGGCATCAGTTCGTCCGTGCTGGGGATTTTCGGTGGCGAAGACCGTGGCATCTCGGCCGAGTCGGTCGAGCAGTTCGAAAAGCAGGCCACCAAACTGGGCAAAGATGTCAAGACGACGGTGTTCGACGGTGCCGGACACGCGTTCATGAATCCCAACAACGAGGGTGGCTACCACGCCGAAGCGACCGCGGAGGCGTGGGCGATGATCTTCACGTACCTGGACACCGCGCTCGCGGACGAACCCACTGAACAGGACGACTGACCGGTACCCGGGCTGCCCGAAGTGAAATCCGTGGTTCGTGCTCTCACGGTACGCATCTCACCCGGGTGTTTTCCGTATACCCGGGTGTGACAACAATCATTGCAACCCGCTGCCGGGCGCGATATACTCTGTCGCTGGGCGGAGCGAATCCATGGATATGACCGGCAACCGGATTTCCCACTATCAGATCGAGGAGCGCCTGGGCGAGGGCGGCATGGGCGTCGTCTACCGGGCGCTGGACACCAAGCTCGGCCGCAAGGTCGCCCTCAAGTTTCTCCCCGCCTTCGTGTCCCAGAAGGAAGAGGAGAAAGCGCGTTTCCTTCACGAGGCGCGCACCACCAGCGGGCTGGACCATCCCAACATCGCCACGATCTACGAGGTCAACGAAGCGGACGACAAGATCTTCTATGCCATGCAGCTCGTGGAGGGCGTCACGCTGAAGGACCTGCGCCGGCAAGGCCCCGTCACCAACAAGCAGATCATCCAGCTTGCCACACAGGTGGCCGACGGCCTGGCGCATGCGCACGATCGCGACGTGGTGCACCGCGACATCAAACCACAGAATATCATGGTTACGAGAGAAGGTCGCGCCATCATCCTCGATTTCGGCCTGGCCATGCTCTTGACGCAAGAGAGCGTATCGGGCGAGACGTCCACGGCCGGGACCGCTGCGTACATTTCGCCGGAGCAGGCACAGGGCGACCCGGCCACACCGCAGAGTGACCTGTTCAGTCTCGGTGTCGTCCTCTACGAACTGGTGGCCGGCCAGGCACCGTTTTTGGGCGACCATCCGGCCGCGCTGGTCTATTCCATCGTGCACGAAGACCCGCCGTCGCTGCGGGAGCGCGCACCGGACGCACCCGCCGGACTGATCCCCATCATCGACAGGCTGCTCGCCAAGGATCCGGCCAAACGCTACCAGTCGGCTTCAGACCTGGCGGGCGACCTCAGGCAGCTGGCCCGCGAGCTGGAGTTCTCGAGCTATTCGGGGTCGGTTCGCACCTATCGCAAGGAGGCTCGGTTTAGCTG
>JAUVRN010000365.1 GCA_030597645.1 Candidatus Zixiibacteriota bacterium | reverse complement strand
ATCATGGCTGTTTCAGCACGACGACGGTGACGCCGTCCCCCCCTTCGCCGGGCCCGCCGCGCCGAAACGATTCTACCCGCGGCTGTGAGCGAAACCAAGCGGAAAGCGCTCGCTTCAGCGCGCCCGTTCCCCGACCGTGAATCACGCGCACCTCTCCAACGCCCTGCCGCGCCAGTGGTTCGAGCATATCCTCCAGCTCTATCTGTGCCTCTTCGACCGTACGCCCGCGCAGATCCAGCTCATAGGGCTCACCTGCGTCATCGACGGTGGAACTCGCGTAGTCAACCGGTGACGGCCCTGTCCGCATGCCCTGTGCGGGTGACGTCGCGGCCCGTTCCCAGAGGCGTATCCGGGCACATGGAACGTTGTGCGTAATGTTGCCCATCAACACCGACACGCGCCGGCCAGCGACGTGCAATTCCATTATCTCTCCATCCCCGGCAATCCCGTCGATGCGCACACGCATCCCCACGGCCAGGTCCACATCCGGTCGATTCGCAGTCTCAGATTGATCGGGGCGGGTCTGCGCAACGAGTGACCCCAGCGTCTTCTTGGTGCTGCGGACAACATCTCTGTGAGCCTGCGACTCGCGAATACGCGCCACGAGCTGTTCTGTCTGTCGCCGGACATCCTCGACGATGTGTGCCGCCTCCCGTTTGGCATCGGCCTGGGCCGTTCGTTGCAGCCGCTCGAGCTGGCTTCGAGTCTCACGGTTGAATTCGTGCAGTGCGGCGAGCCTGGCGTGTTCGTCCGCCGACGCGGCCTGCAAGCGGGCGAGTTCGGTTTCGCGCTCCGTGAGCCGGGTGATGAGCGCCGAGAGATGGCGGGTCTCGTCACGCACACCCGCCTGGGCCGCGGCCACGACCTCTTCCGGAAACGACAGTCGCCGCGCGATGTCGAGTGCGTAGCTCTGCCCCGGTCGGCCGGTCACCAGTTCATACGTAGGCGCCAGGGCCTCCTCGTTGAACAGGAACGCCGCGTTTTCGATGCGGCGATCCTCTTCGTGCAGGAGCTTCAGCGCGCTGTAGTGTGTCGTGACCACGACGGCGGCACCGCGATGTACCAGGCTGTGAATAACCGCCCGTGCCAGGGCTGTTCCCTCTTCGGGATCCGTGCCGACACCCAGTTCGTCCACGAGCACCAGCGATCGGCTGGTGGCACCTCGGCACGCCTCCCCCACACGCTGCAGATGTGCCGAGAAGGTCGAAAGCGACAGGGCCAGAGACTGTTCGTCGCCGATGTCCGCGAACACGGCGTCAAATGAGCCGACGACCGACTCGGGGGCCGCCGTTATGGGAACACCACACTGCGTCATGAGTACGGATAGCCCCAGCGTCTTGAGGCAAACGGTCTTGCCGCCGGTGTTTGGTCCGGAGATAATCAAACCCCGGCGAGAGTCGTCGAGAACGAGGTCGAATGGAATCACCCGCTCTCCCGCCGTCTGCAGCGAGGCCCCGGCCTCCATACACTGGGACACGAGCAACGGATGCCGCGCAGACTGCAGCCGAAGCCCCGGTTCGTCTACAAGGTGCGCCACGTCCGCGCCGTGACTTTCCGCCCAGCGGGCGCGCGCCCAGAGCGAATCCAGGGTCGTGATGATGGGAATGTTGTGACGCGCGGACCCGATCAGGCCCCGCAGCATCGAGGTTAATTCCGTGAGAATACGGATCACCTCGTAGCGAAGATCCGCCTCGGCCGATTTCAGATCGTTGCCCATCTCAAGCACGGCCGTGGGTTCGACGAAGTACGTGGTACCCGACTGGGAGCGGTCGTGCACGACGCCCGGGACTTTGCCCCGGTCGTGCTCGATCACCGAGACGACATGCCTTCCCTCCCGCATCGTGACCACGGCGTCACCACCCAGCGACGCGGCCGTCTTCTGAAGACGACTGAGGATCGTGCTCTCGAGCTGCCTGACCAAACGACGCAGACTGCGGAGCTGAGGTGAGGCCTGATCCTTGAGGGTTCCGTCCGGTTCGAACGCGTCGTCTATGGTCCGGCAGAATCCGGGTGCCGGTTGCAGCGACGTGAGCAGTTGGCCCACGCCGCCCAGGTCATCGGTCTTCGAGCGATCTCCGAAGTCACGAAGCTCGCCGGTCATTCGAAACAGCTCAGCAGCCGCCCGCAGGTCCGGGGCGTCCAGATGTGCACCCTCCACCGATGCACGATCCCGAAGTGGCTCCACATCCGGGATCGCACTCAGGGGCAGATGCCGGCCCTGGCGATGGAGCCGCATGCAGACGGAGACCTGTTGCAGGATGTGTCGATACGCGGCCGGATCGGCATCCGGTGTCAGCGACAGGAGTTCGTTACGCCCCCAGTGTGTCGCCGCTCGCTCGGCGAGGGCGGCGCAGAGACGGTCCCATTCGAGGACGCAGAGCGTGTGGCTGTCCGTAGAGGTCACGGACCTCAATCTAGTGTCTTGAGTCGGGAATTCACCACCTAATCCGCTGGGCCTGGGTGGCGCTGGCGGTGTCGCGCCTCACCGGAACAGGCATGAGACTCTCTGACTCAGAGCACTTGAGATTGATCGGTCTCGGTTTAGCCCGCCTGTGCAGAGCAGCGAGAGGCCCGGCCCGGCGGGCCAGGCGCCGGCTCAGTAGTCGAAGTGGAGCTCCATCTTGTCGATGGTTGTCCGCGCCCGTTCCAGTTCGCGGATACGCCGCCGCTGCAGACGTTGATCATCAGGGTTTTCCGCATACCGGCCGGGCTCCACGTCCAGCGCGGCGCGGATCTTGACGATGAAGCGATCGTTGGACGGGTGCAGAAACGCGGATGATTCATAGAGAAATGGAACGGCGCCCTGCATCCCCGGGGCCAGAAAGGACTCGTCGATGTCCGTGAGTGTCCGATCGGGCAAGGGCAGATAGAGCATCAGAAACAACAGGAAACCGAGCATGAGCCAGCCCCGCAACAGGCCGGCCAGCGCTCCGCCCAGGTGGTCGACCTTGCCCAGTCGCCCAACGGACGCCACACGGTAGAACAGCAGCGCCAGGATACGGAACACGAGAAACACCAGGACCACCAGGACCACGAAACCGACGAAGGAGACGAGGACGGGAGACAGTGCCATGCGGCGGGTCAACGCGTAGGCCAGCCAGTCGATGTAATGCGTGGCAAACACGAGCCCGATCATGAAGGCGATCAAGCCCATACTCTCTCGAATGGTACCCCGCCGTGAGCCGCAGATCATGGACACCACGAGGAGGGCCAGAAGCACGTAATCGACCCCGT
>JAUVRN010000244.1 GCA_030597645.1 Candidatus Zixiibacteriota bacterium | reverse complement strand
GCGGAGATTGGGGACACTCTCGGGAGGCATGAAACAGCGCGTGGGCATCGCGCAGGCACTTCTCAACGATCCCAGGCTGCTGATCGTGGACGAACCGACGGCAGGACTCGACCCCGAAGAGCGCATTCGCTTTCGCAATCTGCTGTCGGAATTGTCCGGTAACCGTATCGTCATCCTGTCATCTCACATTGTCTCCGATATCGAAGCGACAGCCACGTCGATTGCCATCATGAACAAGGGGCATCTTCTGGTGCACTCGGCACCCGAAGATCTGATTCGATCGGTCGAAGGCAAGGTCTGGGAGGTCACGATACGGAGCGCCGACCTCCCGGCATTGAAGCAGACCCACGTGGTCGGCAATACGGCCAGGTCCGGCGAGGGTGTGCGCGCCCGAGTGGTGGGAGAGCAGGCGCCGACTGCGGATGCAAAGGGCCTCGCACCCACGCTTGAAGACGCGTACCTTTACCTGCTCTCAAGCAACGCCAGCCATGGGAACAGTGAGTAGACTTCGCTCGCTGTATCAGCTCAGCCTCGCAGACTTCCGCGAGCGAACCCGGCGTACCGGCTTCTTCGTGACCATGCTGGGCGTGTTGTTTTTTTCCTATCTGGTCATCACCGGTAAGTACACGGTTCAGTTCGGTGAGTTTCGCACCGTCTACGACTCCACGTGGGCGGGCACCCTCATGGCCGTGTGCAGCGCCATTATGCTCGTACTGATCGGGTTCTATCTCATCCGGGGTACGATCGCTCGAGATCGCCGCACGGAGGTAGGCCAGATTATCGCAGCGACCCCCCTTCGTGGGCGCAAGTATCTCCTATCCAAGTTCATCAGCAACATCGCCGTTCTCTGGTCTATGGTCGCGGCGCTGGCGCTGGTGGCGTTTGTGACCCTGTTGTTTCGGAACGAATCGGGCCGAATCGATCTCTGGGCCTTCGCCCTGCCGTTCCTGCTGATTTCCTTGCCGGCGACGGTATTCGTCGCCGGAGTGGCCATCTTCTTTGACACGGTGCGCTGGCTGCGAGGATCCGCAGGTGTCGTGATCTATCTATTCCTGGCCGAAATGTGTCTGGTCCTCGGCATGCTCGAGGTGCCGTTCCTCGATGTGGGCGCAGTCTCTTTCTTTACGGACAGCGTGCGAGCCACTGCGCAGGCAATCTTCCCGGGCGAAAAGATCGGACTGGTCATGGGCTTTGTGGCCTTCGATCCGGCCCTGCAGGTCACGGAGTTCAGGACCTTTCAGTGGGGCGGGATCGACTGGACGGAACAGGCTATCCTGTTCCGGCTGACCTGGATCGGGATTGCCGGTGTCGTCGTGGTGCTGGCTATTCCCTTCTTCGACCGATTCGACCCGGCGATCATCCGGCGCAAGCACATCCGGAAAAGGAAGACGAGAGCTGCCACTGTCTCGGTTGACGTGCGCACAGAGCGTAGCACGGAACGGACCTACGAAGGAATCAGCGTACCACAGTTTCAATACCGCTCCCTGAAGATGCTGACGGCAGAGCTGCGCCTGGCGCTGAAGGGCCGACACTGGTTCTGGTATGCGGTGGCGTTGGGCTTGCTCGGGGCCCAGCTCGTGTCTCCGTATGAAGTGGCCAGAATGTATCTGACTCCCGCCTTGATGGTCTGGCCGCTGGTGGTATGGTCCGCCATGGGTACCCGGGAGCCTGCGTACAATACCGGCTCACTGGTGTTTTCCTCACCTAGGTCCATCAGCTATCAGTTCCCTGCCATCTGGGTTTCCGGGCTGCTGGTTGCACTGGCGGGAGTCGGCCTGATGGTACTCCGCGCGATCCTGGCCGGGCAGTGGCCATACGCGGCAGCACTTCTGGTTGCTGCGGTTCTCGTGCCCACGGCCGCGTTGGCGCTGGGCACGCTCTCGGGTGGACGGAGGATCTTTGAGATCCTCTATCTGATGGTCTGGTATGTCGGCTCGATTGACCAACTGACTGCTCTGGACATACTCGGCACGACGGACGAGGCCGTAACGGGCTTCAAGCTCATTGCTCTCTCTCTCGTCGCTGTTACGTCGCTGCTTACTGCGTTTGCGGCCCGGCGCCTCCAGATGTCACGCGGGTAGCCTCAGCATTGCTGAAACACTGAGGCTATCTCCTTGTTCGCGCCATTCCCCGGAGTACATTGAACCTGGAAATATGGGAGTGAGACCAGGATGCCCTTCTGTCCAGACTGCCGGATCGAATACCGGCCCGGATTCACCATCTGTCCCGACTGCCACAAACATCTCGTGGACGAGCTTCCCGAAGCGCCGCTGCCCGAGGGGTCACAGGAACCGAACTACACGGAGGATTGGATACCACTGGCTCAGTTCGGCACCCAGGCTTACGCGGCCATTATCGAGGATGGCTTCAAAAGCCTGGAGATCCCTGTCACACTGCTGTCGAGTACCGGCCACTTTGGTCAGATCGGGGCAATGGGAACCGCGTTTCTGCCGATCGCGGGCGCATACATCATCCTGGTACCGCGTGAAGACGTGGAGCGAGCTGACCGGGAGGGCGTGGCCATGCTCGGCGATGTTTGGCGATCATCGCGGCTTGCCGACCACGACTGACGCAAGCACCAGCCCACTTGAGCCGGGCATGTCCGTTTGCCTATGAAGGAGACGGGAGGCCGACCGAGCGGCCTCCCGTCTTTGTTTTGGCTCAACGAATACAGCTAATCGCCCAGAACCACAGACGTGCACTCGTCGGTCATCAGGAACACCGGGTCGGTGATGGTGATGGCCCCTGACTGAACGCCGCGGCGAACCACCACGATCGGCGTCTCCACGCAAAGGATCTGCGCCAGCGTAATTCCCTGCGTAAGCGTTTGCACGGGTCGTTCCTTCGTGCCGGGGTTCACGGGAAACCCGGTTACATCCGTATAAATCGCGTTCCCTATCTCGCGAATATCACAACTGGGCAGGCAGTTGGGCTCGGGATTGTTGTCGCACGCATCCTCGCAGTCATTGCAACTGTTACTCGACAGATACAACCCGTAGCAACGGTTCTTCAGATCGATGAGGCTGTCATATCTGAAGAGCGTGAAGAAGTCGTCGCGCAGCGTCGCGTCCCAGGCATCATACCACTGCACTCCCTTGGCGTTGATGTCGCCCACGCCGCCCACCAGTCGATCGAATTCTCCCGTGCGTTCGAGGATGCGCATCGTAACCAACTCTTCGCACCAGAAGCAGTAGTGGTAGTCGTCGCGGAGCCAAGCGGAGTCCGCAACATTCGTATTGCAGAGATAGTTCCCCACACCACCGTTGATCTGGCACTTGTATTCCGAGTGCCACTGCCCAAACTCACCCTTGCTGGAACCGACCCACAGGTTACCGATCATGGAACGGATCTTCGGATTGTACTCGCTGCCCGGCGCCAGATGGGGCCAGAGCATGTCGCAACGGTCGTTCGCGTAGCTGATGTTGGACAAATTGAAGATGGAACGGCTTCCGATGGCAGGGTCAACCCATGTGGCAGGCGCCGCATCGCCCCGGTCCTTGATGTACTCGTCCCGAAGATAAGCGAACGTGTGCCCGAATTCGTGCACCGTGCCGCAGCCGACACCGATCTTCACGGAGCGCGAACTATCCATGGATACCACCGGGAACGATCGACCCGAAGGGCAACCATTATCGGACACGGCCAGCAAGACCACATACAGATTGCGATAGCGATTGGCCATGACGCCGACCGTCTGCTCGCCATTGGTGCTGTTGTCCAGATTGGTGGGGTACAGCGTCAGGTTCTTCGGCGCCGGCAGGCTGTCGATGGCCGCAAACAACCGGTTGCGAAAGTCAATGTTGGCCTGATCCGTACCGTCGCCCCACCAGCTATCACTGGCCACCTTGCCCAGCGTATCGAGCTTGACCCGGTAGTACGAATCCCGGTCCACCGAGTTGGGTCCATCCACACGGTCCGTGGATTCCTCGAAGCACGCCCGTACTCGAAAAACCTGAGGGAACATGTTGAACGGCCGGATGCCCGGTTCACTGCCGCCGTTGCCGAATACACGGTCATACCAGCCGTCCGCACCGGTGGTCGCGCCGTCGCTGATGAACAACCCATCTTCACCGTTGAGATAACCGTCGCCAAGAATGACAATGTCTATGACCTCATTGGCTGCCAGCGTGATGCTGTCGCCGGGATTGCCTGAGATGTCAGCGATCTTGCGCGGGTTGGCACCGTACGGGTCGATCTGAGTGATGACGACCGCGTGCGCACCTGGCGTCAGCATCACGAGGCACGCGAGCAGAAGCGTGGCACATGAGACCGACCGTAGGATG
>JAUVRN010000182.1 GCA_030597645.1 Candidatus Zixiibacteriota bacterium | reverse complement strand
CGTCGAACACGTTCGAGGGGGCACCCGGTCAGCGGCCATCATGCTCGGTGGAGCTACAGCCGCAATCGTGGGCAATGCCGTGTCGGACGCGTCTATCGGCCTTGCCTTCTGGCCCGGCACCACGGGCTCTCAGACCGGCGGCCGCGCAGATTCCAACACGGTCGCGAATTGCGATCTGGGCATCACGGCCAGCCGTGTCAACGTGCCCCTCCAACTCCGTGACAATACGGTGAGCGACGCGGGTACGGGTGCGGGCATCCAGCTGTTGTCTCCTCTTGTGCCCACCGACGTCCTGTTCAACACCATTGCGGGCTGCGATACGGGCCTGGCCATTCACGGCGGCCTGGTCAACGCCACGGTGGAGGTCCAGGACAATTCGATTACGGATGGACCGTCGTTCCCATCGTTCGGCATCTATACGTCCACATCCGTGGGTGACACGGCGCACATGGACGTGGTCGCTCACCTCAGGCGCAACACGATCTCGGGCAACAGCTACGGGATTTTCCTGAATGAGGACCCGCAGCGAACGGACCGCCGAACGCGCGTCGTCATCGGCGGAGCACCTGCGGATGCAAATCAGATCGGCAACAGCACGGCGATGGAGATCTTCCTGGCCAACTGCGACGACTCCATCAACGCCCAGCACAATCTCTGGTTCGTGGACTGCGGCGAGATCGAGGACCACGTGTATCATCAGTTTGATGATGCGAGCCTCGGCCGGGTGGACTTTTCCAACGCAACCTGCTCAGCCTGCGAAGTGAGCATCACGGGAGACGCAGATACCAGCGGTGCCATCACGTCCAGCGACATCATCTACCTGGTCAATTTCGTTTTCAAGGGCGGTCCCGATCCGCTGCCTGTTGCGGACGCCGGTGACGTCAACTGCAGCGGAGAAGTCAACTCCAGTGATGTCATCTATCTGGTGAATTTCGTGTTCAAGGGCGGTCCGACGCCATGTGACGTGTGCAGCATTCTCTGACACAGAAGTCCGATGAGGTGATACAACACCAGGGCGTGCAGGCCGCCTTGTCTATATATCCGGGGCCTCGTACCTGCGGATCCAGCGCGAGTAGATGAACATGCCCACGGCCGAGATCAGGCCGATGGCGGCAAACTGGTACCAGAGCCGGTAGGGATCGTACGCCGTCCAGAGCATCTGGGTCGCATCGATGGCGCTGAGTCCCGTGACGTCCATGAGCGTTGCAAACGCTTCCGGCCGCAGCACGTCGGTGACGCCGTGGTTTTTCGCCAGGTAGTCCAAGGCCAGGTTGGCCTTGTCCCCCATGCGGTCATAGACCTGGCCGCCGAGCAACGACCCATATCCCCAGCCCACCGCCACGGGAATATTCGCGTAGCCCATGTAGAGGCCCTTCTGGCCTTCCGGGGCGATGACGCCGAGGTATTCGTTCATTTTCGGGGACGACAACATCTCTCCCACAGAGAATACGAGGATGCCCGCCATGACGATCCAGCCATTGGTGGAAAAACCGGAGAACACCAGACCCACCGAGGCGATGGTGACCCCCAGCGTAATCGATGTCACGCGTCGCAAGCGTGAAACCATCCAGGAAATCGGCACGACCAGCAGGATGATCAGCCCCGGATTGGCGTTGATCATCCACTCCTGTGTCAGCTGAGGACCCCGCAGCGAGTTGGCCTGCAACATCCAGTCCGGCAGATGCAACGCCGCCACCAGTGAGGAACTGTCGACCCAGTCGACGATGAAGTTGGGCAACATATCGAACAGTTGCATGAACATCAGCCAGAATCCGGACATGATGGCTATGAAAATGACCAACCGCATATTCATGAAGTTCACCAGGGTCAGCATGAATATGTCGATCGGTCCGCCGCGCTGCTCGCCGCCCGCCGGGACTTCGCGGTACGTGAGCAACATCAGGAAGTTGATCGACACGATGACGGCGCAGCCGTAAAAGACGGTCGGCCACGACCAGCCGTACAGAAAGTGCGCCAGCGGCGGACCGAGGAATCCACCGATGTTGACGAGCATATAGAAGGTACCCCAGCCCACCGACGAGTTTTTCTTGGTGAGCGTTCGAACCAGCGTCCCCTGCACGCCGGGTTTGAATATGGCGGTGCCGAGGGCCAGTACGCAGCAGCCAAACAGGAACGGCCAGAACTCCCGCTGTGTCGCCATCAAGAGATAGCCGACGATTTTGATAGCTATGGAGACGGCGATGGTCTTCTTGTACCCGTAACGATCCGCGAACCCGCCGGAAAACATTGGCACCAGCGACTGCACCACGGCCCACCAGAGAAAGATGATCCCCTTGTCGGTCTGCGAAAAGTGGAGGCCGCCGATCTCGTCAGCCTGGGCGATGTAGATGGGGATGACCACCCGAACGCCGTAGTACGCCAGGCGCTCGAACATCTCCATGATGTTGACCATCCAGAAGGCGCGCGCGAGCGACTTGAGCTGCTGCCCCAGCGGCTCCCTGGATTGGTCGGGAAGCACGGTGGTCTCGGGTGAACTCATGCAGACATTCGCAGGGAGGGGGCCATCTCGCGTCCCAAGAAAGCACATGCGGTCGCTTGGCGACAAGTGCTTATGCCTGGGCCGCTCCCTGTTGAAGTGACCAGACGGACCGGTCCCGCTATGATCGCCTCTTCGCGGTGGCCCCGGGCACTCGAATTTCAGACATTGTGACGGAGGACCGGGATATGTCACCAAAACGCAAGCCTCCCGGTCGGAAAACGGCACACCGGATTTTCATCGTGTCGGACGGTACCGGCAATACGGCATCACAGGCACTCCGGGCCGCTCTCGTCCAGTTCGCAGACGTCAATGTGATCATGGAGCGCAGAGCGGAGACCCGCAGCGAGGCGCAGATTCGAGAGGTGCTGAAGCAGGCCAGCACGGCCAACGCCTTGATCGTTCATACCATGGTGTCCAAGGACCTGCGGCGCATCATGTCCGAACTGGGCCGGCTCTATGAGGTCGAGACGATCGATCTCATGGGACCGCTCCTGGCCCGGCTCGCAGAACAGCTATCCAAATCTCCTTCCGAGCGACCGGGACTCTTCCGCGAGTTGAATCGGCCGTACTTTCAGCGCATCGAAGCGATGGAATACACATTCCGGCACGACGACGGTCGCCATGTAGACGAACTCGACAAAGCCGACATCGTGCTGATCGGTGTGTCGCGCACCTTCAAGACGCCGCTGTCCATCTACCTGGCCTTTCGGGGCTGGCACGTGGCCAATGTGCCCATCGTGATGGATCTGCCGGTGCCACCCATCCTGTTCGATCTCAAGCCCGAGCGTGTTTTCGCCCTGACGACCTCGCCCCACAGATTGGCCACGCTTCGCCAGGCACGGGAGTACTATCTCGGGGGCACCGGCGCCCGGTATTCCGATCCCGACTTCGTGCGTCACGAGCTGACGTATGCCCGGGAGATCTTCGCGCGGCAACCGGACTGGCGCATTATCCAGGTCACCGACAAACCGATCGAGGAGATCGCGTCCGAGCTTCTCGAGGCGCTGCGTACGTCGGATGTCTGACATTGACACCGCCGCAACCTCCTGCCTTTTTGCCCGTACAAGCAAGCCGTGCCCGCTGCCCGTCAGGCACGCTCAGGGGGTCGTAAGCCATGGGAACCACATCAGGTTGGCTGTGGTGTCGGCGCAACGCCTTCGCCGTGATTGCTGCGATGTTCCTTCCTGTCCTTTCCATTGCATCCAGCATCGACTGGGCCGAGGACCTGGAACCCGGCCCACATGCCGGCGGTTTCGCCACGCTGGAGCAATTCGATCTCCCCCGGTCTTTTCGAATGGGCGTAGACTACTTCGGCGATCCGGTTCCCGGACCAGTCGAGCGGCCCATTCAGATCTACGTCTGGTATCCCGCCCAGCCCGATCCGGAGTCACACCGGATGGTGTACGGCGAGTACAACTTCGCATACCCGAACGATGAACTGCTGTTCGATGTCCTGTCCGAGCTGCAGGACCGGGAAATCGCTCTGCTCCATCGGCTCATCGGGAGTGATCGCGGGGTCGTTCTCGACCTTCTCAGCGTCGAAGTCGCGGCGACCCGAGATGCAGAACCGGATACCGGTGCACACCCGCTGGTGCTCTATGCGCCCGACGTCGGTCATGGCATGGCGGAAAACGCCGTATTGTGCGAGTACCTCGCATCGCACGGCTTCGTCGTAGCCGGAGTTCACTCCGTCGGCACCACGTCTCCGCGTTCCGGGCTCAGCGCGCGCGATCTTTCGGCCCAGCTACGGGATGTGCAGTTCGTCCTGGGACGGATGCTCCGCGACCCGCGTGTCGACCCCGGGCAGGTCACCGTCATAGGCGCCGGAGCCGGTGGTGCCAGCGCCATACTGCTGGCCATGCAGGATTCACGTATCCGCGCCATCATGGTGCTGGAGGCCTCGAGCGAGGCATTGTCCTTGATGGAACACAGTCCGTTCTACGCCCCCGATCGACTGCGCTCAACAGTCTTGAACGTGGCCGCAGGGGTGGTGGATGAAGACATGGGGGACTGGACCACCACCTGTACCTATGCAGACCGTTTTTCGGCGCGCATAGACGAGCCGCGATCCGTGGGATTGACAAACTATGCGTGGATTGCCTCACTGGCGGGGGACACCACAGGCGAAATACGGCGCGCGACACTGGCGACACACAACGCGGCATGCGAGTACACGCGTCTGCTACTCAGCGACGGGCTTGCCGACGAAGTCACGGCCGCCGGTGATGATCCACGCACCTACACCGTGACCTACGTGCCTGCCCAGAAGCCTCCTCCGAGCGCCGGGCAGTTTCGTACCATACTGGAGCTTCGCGGTGCCGCGATTGCGGGCGAGATCTTCGAAGACTTTGATCTGGCTCGGGTGCGTCCGCCCATAGCCTCCCAGCGCTACCTCAACAACATGGGCTACAGACTGCTGGGTACGGGACGCCACGATGACGCGCTCATCGTCTTTCGCATGTGTACGGAGATCTATCCCAACTCGGCCAACGCCTGGGACAGCTACGG
>JAUVRN010000246.1 GCA_030597645.1 Candidatus Zixiibacteriota bacterium | reverse complement strand
GGCGCGATGAACCAGGCACAGAGTGCATAGATGATCAGGTTGAGGAGCAGGAACCCGACGACCTGTGCCTCGCTCAGTCGGCCGGCCGGAAGCTCGCGGTCCTGCGTGCGCGGGTTCGCTGCATCGATCCGGCGATCGATGTAGCGATTGAGCCCCAGCGCGAGGCTACGTGCAGCGGTGCCGGCTACCACGATCAGAGCCCAGTCGAGCCACGACGGAAAGTGGTCCCGTCCGGCGACCAGCGCCCCGGCGACGAACATGGGCAGCGAGAACAGGGCGTGCTGCAGCCGCACCAGGCGGCTGTAAGCGCCCAGCCGTGCCCGGGCCGTCGGAGCCTCCGCATGCTGGTTCATCACGGTTGGAAGCTACGGGACCCGCCGGGGCGGATCAATTCCTATTGCTCCCGCAGGTCCGGCGATCTTCTTACACACCATGCTCTGGAACGTGATTTCGACGCTGGCGCTCGGCCTCTGGTTCGGAGGCGGCGTGGTGGCGGGCTTCGTTGCACCCCAGGCGGCCTTTGGCGTGCTCACCGATCGCCAGGTGGCGGGCAGCATCGCGGGCGCCGTGCTGTCGCGCTACTCCCTCATCGCCATCGCCAGCGGCATCGCGTACTGCGGTGCGTGGTTCGGGGCCTCAGGCAGCAGTCGTCCCTATGCGAAAGTCACGCTGATTCTGGTTGTGATCGCTCTGCTGGTGGTCTGCTTCAGCCAGTTCATACTCACACCGAAGATAGCGGACTTGAGAGCCGAGATGAGGGCAGCAGGAGAGACGCCGGAGCTTCAGGGGCGCTTTGGCGCCTATCACCGGTGGTCGGTGATCCTGTTCACCATGCAGTGGCTGCTGGTGTCCGCGGCGCTGGTGCGCCACAGTATGCGGCTGACCACGCGGCCGTAGCACCCTGGTCTCAGGTGCGGAAGAGTACCGATTCCTTGTTGAACATCTGCCTCACCAGGAAGAGTGCAAACGAAGCGTAGATCATCGTCGACAAGAACACCATACCGAGCACCGCCCATGGGAACGCCTCACCCTTGGCCGTGAGCATGGCCGCCTTGACGCCCAGTGCGATGTTGGCGACCGGCACCCAGGCAAGTCCGGCCGTGAGCTCGATGCCCGGCATGAACGCGATCATGGAGGGGATGATCACCAGGAACATGAGCGGCGTGATGTAGCCCTGCGCCTCCTTGAACGAACGGGCCATGACGGAGATGGACAGGAGGAGGGCCGAGAGCAGGGCGCCGGTGGGAAGCATCAGCAGTACGACGACGATGAGAGACGAAGGATTGACGGCCAGGTTGAACGTTCCGACATCGGCGGAGCCTTCGTTGCCGAACTGGAACATGCCGAGACTGGACGTAAAGGTCATGGAGAATGAGCCGAGAATCACGGTGGCGATGGCGGCAGTGAATACGCAGAGAAACTTGCCGAGCGTGATCTCGGTGCGCCCGGCCGGCGAAGCCAGTATCGTCTCCAGTGTGCCGCGCTCCTTCTCCCCCGCGGTCAGTTCGATGGCCGGATACATGGCGCCCAGCATCACCATCAGGATGATCATGTACGGCAGCATCATGGCCAGCATGAACCCTGTCTTCTTTTCGGCAGGGGCCACGTCGCGGTTGGAAATCCAGAACGGCTTGAACGCACGGCGTGCCGCGCCGTCGTCCATGCCGGCCTCACGAAGCATCGTCATCGACAACGTATCCCGCCAGTCGCGCAGTACCGCCCGGACCTTGGATTCGGCGGCATCCGAACGAAACTCCTGCTCGTCATAGAAGATGCGCGCATGCAGCGAGTCGGGATCCTCTGCGGACCCGATCAGGTTGGGCGGAATCTCGAGTATGCAATCGGCCGCCCTTCCCTTGACGCACGCATAATAAAAGCGGGTCTGGACCGAATCCGACAGGCCGCTGTAGGGATCGGCGCGCCAGGCGTCGAGGTGGATCCTGGCCGGGTACTCTTCCGGGTCGAGCGCCTCTACGGTCGCGATGAACACATCCATGGGCACCAGCTCGATCTTGCGTTCGGATGACTCGAGAGCAGCTCGCAATTCGCTCGACGCGCCCAGAACAAGAATCGGCGCCGCTTTCCCTTCCTGCTTCTTGATCATGCTCATCATCAGACTGGAAATGCCGATGGACATGAGCGGATATAGCACGACGGGTACCAGGATCATCAGCCGCAGCGTGCGCCTGTCGCGAAGGATGTCCTTTAACTCTTTGCAATACACCAGCTTAACCTGACGGAGGTTCATGGCCTTCCGTCCGCGATGATGCGCAGGAATATCGTGTCCAGGTCCTCGGTGGCGTATTCGCGCTTGAGGTCAGCGAGCGTCGCCAGGCGCTTCATCCGCCCTTCGTGGATCACACCGATCGTGTCGCAGAGCCGGGCCGCCTCGTGCATATGATGAGTGGAGAATATGACGGCCTTGCCGTCGGTCTTGGCGGCGCGAATGAACTCGACAATGGCTCTGGAGGTCACTACGTCCAGACCGAGCGTCGGTTCGTCGAGTATCAACACGGGCGGGTCGTGAATGAGCGTGCGGGCAATGGAAACCTTCTGCTTCATCCCCGTGGAGTACTTGTCCACCCTGGTGTCGAGGAAACTCTCCATGTCCAGAAGCTGCGAGAATATGGTGATACGAGCGTCGACGGCTTTTCTGGTCATCCCCTCCAACTGGCCAAAGTAGTGCAGGATCTCGCGGCCGGTCAGACGGAGATACAGGCCCGTGTTCCCCGTCAAAAAACCGATCTTGCGGCGCACGGACTCGGGATCGTCGAGGAGATCGAAACCGGCCAACTTCGCGGTACCCGAATCGGGCTTGAGCATGGTGGCCAGTACGCGCAGTGTCGTGGTCTTGCCCGCACCGTTGAGACCCAGCAGGCCGAATACCGGACCTCCCGGACAGTCGAAAGACAATTCGTCCACGGCCCGAAACGTGCCGCGCTTCTTGTCCCGGAATGATTTGGTGAGTGCCCGGACCTCTATCATGAAGGTCCGAATATAGAGCTACTTGTTGAGAATGTCGAGGCCTTCATAGTCGATTTTGCGCTGCCACTCGGGATCGAAGCGTTCGCCCTGCTTGGTGGAATGCATGAGGCGGTAGTCTCCGAGGTTCTTCCAGTCCAGGAAGATGAAATACACGCCGCCCTCGATGCGCTGGTACTCCCAGCGCTCCCAGGCCCAGGTGCCGATGGCCGAGGGACTCTGGACCACTTCATCGGGTTCGCCATAGAGGATAATGACCCGGCCGCGATCGGTGTTCCAGCCGTCCGTCCTGTCCAACAGCGTTCGCGAATAGTTGAGGTTGGCCCAGCCAAAGCGATTGACGTGCGATTCGAAGAACTCGTTCTGCGGTGTGGCGGGATCGGGATCGCGACGGCGCCAGAAGTCTGCAAGAAAGCGCCTCTTCCCTTCGAGGCTCAGCGCCCGGTACTCCGTCAGTTCTTCGGCCGTGGCGATGTAGGCAATGAGCTTGCGGTTCAGCTCCGCCTGCTCCTCGGTAAACTCCTCCTCCACCGGTCTGACCGCACCCGTACCAAGCAAGAAACGGCGCCGCGCGGTGGCGGTGGCTTCGCCCTGCTCCACTTCGACCGCCACCACGTGCCACTGGTCAGGCAACAGATCGGCCAGCGGTATCCCATACACCAGGAGCGCGTTTTCTCCGGGTCGGGCGATCCATTCGGTGCCCATGTCGCGAACGATGTCGCCATAGTCATCGAGAATCCACATGTGTACCGAATACGAGTCCGGCATGGTCGCCAGGTTGTAGAGTTCTCCGTACAGGAACAGGATGCTGTCTTCGGGTGCGAAGACATCGGACGGGTTGGGTTCGACCAGGTAGCCGTTCTTGTACTTGGCGCTGGCGGGTGACGCTTGATCATCGGTCACCGGCTGCAGACTGTACGCAAACTGGAGGTCGCTGATCATCAGTGAATCTATGGCTCCCATGTCACGCACGATCAACTCGTCGACGCGCCGGCCCTGATCGCCGGACGCCATGTCCGTGATCTCGAGCTCGGCGCGGTACGTGCCCGCCTTCAGATAGAGGGGCAGAATATCGATGATCTTGATATCCCTGCGGCGGGCTTCATCGGGGTTGTGGACCTGCGTACCGACCAACTTGGCCACCGTGTCGATCGGATGGCCGGCCGTGTCGGTCACGATCAGGATCGCACGGAACTGGGCCTGCCAGATGCTGTCGGGTTCCAGCCGAACGAACTCCAGGCTGGACCGGGTGACGTGGTAGTAGTACTCCGTGTAACAGGAATCATGACT
>JAUVRN010000462.1 GCA_030597645.1 Candidatus Zixiibacteriota bacterium | reverse complement strand
TTTGCGGCCGGACGGGAAGCCCGGGCGTCACATGAGGGGTCATTTGTGTGGTCAGACAACGCGGGTGGCTTCTCTTCAACCGCAGTCAATCAGTTCTTGATCGACGCCTCCGGCGGCGTCGGCATCGGCACCAACGCTCCCCAGGACGCACTGCACGTCCAAGGTGGCGGCATTGTGGTAGGCTCCACGTCCAGTTATCATGCCCTTCTTAATCCGAACGACCTGTGGTTCCATCGGGACGCGGGTCCGTCTTACATAGTACAGGACGGCAACAGCAGCCTCTCTTTTTGCACCAATGGTTCCACCAACGTCCGCATGGCCATCACCAATGTCGGAAACGTGGGGATCGGAACCACTTCCCCCAACTACAAGCTCGACGTACGGGGCTCAATCGGCAACAACACCACTCTGTATCACAGCGACATTCGGTGGAAACGAGAGGTGCAGACACTCGAGAACGCCCTCGATCGGGTGGAACAGTTGAGAGGTGTAACTTTCGAGTGGAAGCGTGAAGAATTCTCCGAAATGAACTTTCCCGAGGGCACACGCGTGGGGCTGATCGCGCAGGAAGTGGAAGCCGTGATCCCGGAACTGGTCAACACAGACCAGGACGGCTACAAGTCCGTGGAGTACGCCAATCTCGTCGCCTTGCTGATCGAAGCTGTTAAGGACCTCAAATCGCAAAACGCGACACTATCGGATCGCCTATCGCAGCTGGAATCCCGTCTGGAAACGGACGCCGATCTGGCAAGCAGCCGCTGAACAGGAGGAGCAGAGATGACTATCAGGACATTGCAGCACGCGGCGATGCCGCTGGTCGTGCCAGCCCTGCTCTTCCTGGCCGGCGCGGGGATATCGAGACAAGCTGCACCTGGTCTCTCCGAGGCTGCACCACATGACGCAATTGTAGCCACAGCCGTGGTGGTCGGAGGTGTGCGCGATGCCACATCACCGACGCCACACAGTGACGCGGCGTCGACTCCTGCGGCACCAAACTTCAACCTGAACTGGTGGTCCGTCAACAGCGGCGGCGAATCGGAATTGACGACCGCAAGCTATCGGGTCGGCATGTCGGTGGGTCAGCCGGTGGCGGGTGAAGCCACCTCGACCCGTTACCGCGTGGGGTTCGGATTCTGGTACGGCGTGTCCGTTGGTGATCCGGCCTGCCCGATCAATATTGCCGGCGACGTGAACATCACCGGTTCGATCACCCCGGCGGACATCATCTACCTGGTCAACTTCGTGTTCAAGAAGGGCGATGCCCCGCTGCCCTGTGTGGCCAACGGAGACGTCAACTGCACCGGAAATATCTCACCGGCAGATATCATCCACCTGGTCAACTTCGTATTCAAAGATGGAGACCCGGCGTGTGATATCTGCACAGGGAGCACGATGCCGTGCCCGTGAAATGGAGGAACGAGCCATGCGGACCACACTAACCCATCTGCTCGTGCTGACCGCTCTCGCAGCTATGGTGAGTCTCTCCCAGGTGGCGTGGGCCAGCGATGTACCAAGAGCCAGGTATGACCATCCGGGTCAGGCCGAGCTCTCGTCGGCGGACCCCGCCCGCCTACCGTTTCGTACCGCAGGTATGGCATCCAGCCCCATGTCTTCCCCGGGGCTAGTGGTCACGTCAACGCTCTCCGATCTGCAGCAATTGTCGTCGAGCGGTCGGCAGATAGACCGCTGGGGCAATCATATCGCCGCGTGCTTCACGACGGGTGATCCCGGGGGACAGCGTGAGATGCGGTGGTGGTCGGGGCGGGTGGCAGGAAGCCCGGCTCCCGTATCATTGCTCGATGGAAGTACGATCAATGCGTTGCCGCTATCGACGATGAACAACCTGGGGCATTTCGGCGCCTGGCCGGGATTACCCACCATGCACATCTTGCCCGACTCCGGTGTGTTGATGGCCTATCACGATTATACAGACGGAGACCGTACTGAGTCATTTCCCGTCGCCGCAATCGATGTACTCCCAGGCATAGGCATCCTCAACAACCACGCGGCGCCTCGGCCAGCAGGAAAGCTCCAGAACTTCACGACCCGATCGGACCTCGACCAGGTGGGCGCAGACATCGTGCTACACACGGTGGCCTCCTCATTCGACTCCTCCCGCCTTACGGAAGATCCCGAACTGTACTACTGGCGCGGGATTGTCGATACGGTGAGCCAGGCCACCATCACGTGGAGCCCACCGGTGCTGTTGGACTCGAACTACCGGTATGCCAGCTCGATAGTGGAGGCGAGCGGTGCCAGTGACCAGGTTGCCGTAGTGTATACCAAGGAGATCACGCCAGGCCACTCAGGATCCAGTGTCTGGTACCGCCTGTCGGCTGACGGCGGTCTTACATGGGGGAGTGCTACCAATCTCACCGGGTTCAGCGCATCGGATTCCGACTATGCTCACCTGGAAGTAGAGGCCGTGTACGATCCCGGTAACACGCTTCACATCTTGTACAACACGGCACCCGCTCAAATAGTGGGCCACCTGCCCTCAACACTTTGGCATTGGCACAGCGTGCGGCAGCCGCCTCGCCCGGTCATCGTCGCC
>JAUVRN010000464.1 GCA_030597645.1 Candidatus Zixiibacteriota bacterium | reverse complement strand
TTCCACCTGGATCACCGTGTTGTCGACCACCAGTCCAAAGTCGATGGCGCCGAGACTCATCAGGCTGCCGGCGATGCCCAGGCGCGTCATTATGTCGAAGGCAAACAGCAGCGACAGCGGGATCACGGACGCGACGATGAGGCCGGCGCGGATGTTGCCCATGAAAGCAAACAGCACCGCCACCACCAGCACCGCACCAAAGAAGAGGTTGTGACGTACCGTACGCAGTACCTGGTCCACCAGGTTGGAACGATCATAGACGGCGGTGACCTCGATGTGATCGGGAAGCGTCTCCTTCACCTGTTCGAGACGCTCATTGAGCCGCTGAGTGACATCGCGCGAATTCTCGCCGATCAGCATGAACCCGAGGCCCAGCACCACTTCGCCCTGACCGACGTAGGTTGCGGCGCCTCGCCTGATCTCGTGGCCGATTACTACGTGGGCGACATCGTACACGTGGATGGGTGTGTTGAGCCGGGTGGCGATCACCAGGTTTTCGATGTCCTCGATCGACGACACGGTGCCCACGCCACGCACGAGCGTCTGTTCGCCCGCGCGCACCATCTGTCCGCCCGCTACGTTGCTGACGTTGCCGCGCAGCGCATCCACCACATCTGTTAGATCGAAGTCGAACTCGACCAGTCGATTGGGATCTACCAGGATGTGGTATTGTCGCTCGAACCCGCCCCAGCCGTTGACCTCGGCGACGCCGGGTACAGACTGGAGCTGCGGCTTGATGACCCAGTCCTGGATGGTCCGTGTCTCGGTCGGATCATCCGTGCGACCAATCACGACATAGTGAAAGACTTCACCCAGACCGGTGGATACCGGCCCGAGGCGTGGTGCTTCGACACCGTCTGGCAAACTGACACCGATTACGCGTTCGGTGGTCTGCTGCCGGGCAAGGTAGATGTCGATGTCGTCCTCGAAGATCAGATTGACCTGAGACAATCCGAACTTGGAGATGGATCGCACCTCGATGAGTCCCGCCAGGCCGGCGAGTTCGCGCTCGACGGGGAAGGTGATCTGGCGTTCGACTTCGTCCGGAGCCCAACCGGGTGCAGACGTGTTGACCTGCACCATGACCGGCGTCGTGTCGGGAAACGCATCCATGGGCAAGCGCGACAGCGCCACAGCGCCCACCACGACCAGCAGCCCGGCTGCAAACAACATCAGCCCAGGGTGACCCGTGGTGAATTCGATGAGGCGCGCCAGCAGTGTGCCCGACTGCGACTCCGGTAGCTCGTCGCTCACGAAGCTTCCAGTCCACAACAACCAGCTCCGATGGAGCTCTTCTTTAGCTCGGTCTTCAGCAGGAAGCTGCCGCCCACGACCACGTTATCACCCGCTTTCAGTCCGCTGGTTACCCGGTAATAGGAGGCATCGGCGGTTCTGATCTCGACCTTGCGAGGGCGGTACCGACCAAAGGCCTCCTGCACGAACACCACGTTGCAGCAGCCTTCCCACTGGACGGCGTCGCGGGGCACCAGGATAGACGGTTCCGCCGGACCGTCGGGTAGATGGAGGCGGCCAAACTCGTGAGCACGGAGTGCGCCGGTCTGATCCGGTTTGACGCGCACCGTCACGGTGCGGGTTTGTGGATCCAGAAAGCTCGAGATCCAGATCACTTCGCCTGCCGTACGGCGGAGGGCGCGACCGTCGGCGGTGAACTCGACCCGCTGACCCCGTAGTATCCGTGTGGACTCGCCCTCGCTCAGGCGACCTTCAATCCACAGGGCGCCGGGATCGCCGATGCGGGCCAGTTGCTCACCCGACACCAGGACGCGTCCCAGGAGTGCCGTTCGCTCCAACAGTACCCCATCGGTGGTTGCGCGGAGTGTGAATCGCGAGCTGATATCGCCGCTGCTGCGGAGCCGGTCCAGGTCAGCCTGCGACACGCCGGCCAAGGTCAGGCGGCTCTCGCTTTGAACCAGCCTGGCCCGTGCACCGGAGGCATCGCCCCGGGCGCGCTCGAAGCTGGCCGGGTCGATCAATCCCCTGGCTACCATGTCCTCGGCGCGCTCACGCTCACGTTTGTGCACGTGCCAGTCGGACCAGGCCTCGAGGTACCCGCCCTGCAGTACCGCCATATCAGGCGATTCCGCTGTGGCCAGGGCGTCGCCCGAACGTATCGGATCGCCTGGTTCTACCAGCCAGCGCACAATACTGATGGGCAATGACGACGAAAGCAGCATGGTGGCATTTTGATCGAACACCACTTCGGCAGGGACTTCAAAGTGATCGTGAACCGCTGCCGTGATGACTGGTCGAACCTCGATTCCAGCACGCTCGGCGGTCTCGGCCGACGCCAGCGTGATCACGGCCTCGTCGGTGGGGCAGCTGGGCTCATTGGTGCGATACACGATGGAGAGTCCCGGGTATGGTTCATCGCCGGCGACGGCCGGTTCCGTGTGCCCTTCGTCCGACTCGTGATCTTGGTCCGCGTGCGGATCCACGAACTGGGACGGTGGTTCTACACCTGCTGCCGCCAGGTCGGGGTGGCACAGCGCGCACTGCGTCTCGGG
>JAUVRN010000112.1 GCA_030597645.1 Candidatus Zixiibacteriota bacterium | reverse complement strand
CTGTTGGTGATGGGGCCGGTCATGGTGCCACCTGCAAGCGGAAGGAATGAGCCACCTCCCGAACCACCCGTACCCGCGACCAAACTGAAAGGCACGGAACTGAACCTTTGTCGCGGCAACATTTCCGAATCCGAATCGATTTGAATGCCGAGCCAACGTGAGGTGTCGGAGAACACGCTGTCGGGAATGGGGTTGATTCCTCCCAGGTGATACGTGAACAGCCCGTCCGGTCCTGTGCGAAGGATGACGGTCTCCGACCAGAGCGCGTTTCCACCCATAAAGGCGTCATACACGGAAAAGGTGAACCGCGCGGTAGCCATCGTAGGAGCACCCAGCGAGTCGGTCAGGATACCCTGAATGTTCACGGTATGAGGGACGGCCGCCACCCCGCGTGGCAGGCCTGAGCCCAGGGACGCAAGAACGGCGAGGGCAATGATTAACACTTTGAGTTTCATGATTATGCGCCTGTGATGGTGATGGGTCCGCATGCGGTTACGGGCAGCTCCACGTACCCGGGATGAGTGTGCAGATATCACACGGTGCCGGACCGCCCTTGAAGACGAAATTGACCAGATGGATGATATCGGCGGATGTGTTGCTGCCACTGCAGTTGACGTCGCCGTTCGCTTCACACGGAAGTGGTGCGGGGCCGCCCTTGAAGACGAAGTTTACCAGATAGATAATATCCGCCGACGAAATGGAGCCCGAGACATTGACGTCTCCCGAGACGGCAATGGGGCATGCACCGCTGGTGCCATCGATGCCGTACCAGAAGCCCAGCCCGACACCGTAATTCGTGGACGATCCCTCACCGGTAACCGCCTGGCCAACCGAGTAGGAGAGCCCATACTGGGTCGACGTAGCGCCGATGCCGCCACCGGAGTTGATGGTGAGCCAGTCGATGCGAAAGGTGGCAGTGGCAGACTCTCCCGCTGAGCTGGCGGAGCCGTCTTCAGCCTCCGGGCTTTCAACCGTGACATCCGTTGTCCGCAGGGGTTGGTGGGGAGATGCGGTTTCATCCGCCGAGGCGCCCACGATCAAAAGGGCGCTGCAGGCCAGGCTGAATACTAATAAAGACCTCATGTTCGGTATCCCCTGGTGTCAATGTCCGTTCAGATTGCTTGATTCACTGCTACTGTCGCATGAGCCGTCGGCAGGTTTCGGCGTTTCCAGGGTCTGGATCGAAGGGGCTTGCCGAAGACGGTCGCTCATCCCTTGATTGCAGCCATCCCGAGGCACTTCGGGGAATCGACCGAGGGCCTTAGCAGACGAACCGTGACAACAGCATGAATGACGGCGAGATCGTCGAAGGCTTCCTGGCAGGCGACCGCGATGCGACCGGTACGGTGAGGTCGTGGATCCACGATGTGGCACGCCACTCGGCCTGGGGTGCGCCCGAACTGGTCGAAGACGGGGCGGCCGAAGCGACATTGAAGCTACTCATGCTCCTGCGGGCGGGGAATTTCCGGGGTGAATCTTCATTGAGGACATTCGCCTCACGCGTCGCGCGCTATACCATGATCGACATGCTTCGACGCAGGCGTCGAACCGCTGAGCTGATCACGGAAGAGACCGTACCCAGGCCCACCGTCACCGATCTCGAGCAGGATTACGTGGCGCGCGAAAGAATGGAGCTATTCGGGCGGATCGTAACGCTCCTCGATGACAAATGCAGGAAGCTCTGGGAGCTGATCTTTCACGACCTGTTGCCTTACAAAGAAATCGCTGCGCAGCAGGGCATTACCATAACCGCCGTGAAGATGCGGGCTTACCACTGCAAGGAGCAGGCGATAGAGATCAGAAAAAAACTCGAGTCGCCGTTACCTGGATCCGCTTGAGACGACCGGAAGGGTGTAGGAGAGGAAGGTGAAGCAGCACACGCGAGACGAACTACGGCAGCTCATTCCCTTTTTCGTGGCCGGCACGCTCGATGACGAGGAGCGGCGCGCGGTGGAACAGGCGGTCACGGAGGAGCCGTCATTCAAGGAAGATCTTTCGTTCTGGCAATCCGCCGCCACGGCAGTTCGAGGCCAGGCCACGTATGCCGCCGCCGGTCACCCGTCATCCGAACTGCTCGTATGCCATGCGGAAGGACGAGAGATCGCGGACGAGGGAACTGCCCGAGCCCTGGAGGAGCACATCACGACGTGCACCCGATGTCGCAAAGAACTCGCGATGATCCAGGCGAGTCTCGATGTTCGCGCACAACATCGCGACCGGATACCTGCGCGCGTCCGCCTGTGGCCCCGCCTCGCCGCCGCTGCGGTCGTCCTCCTCGTAGGCGCGCTGGTGTTGACCCGCTGGCTGGACCGCGAAACCAGGCCGACGTATACTCTGGCGCCACTCGAATCGACGCGCTCGCTGGACCCTGCTGCGTTGCCCGTGGTGGTCATTCCTGCCACGATGGACTCCGTGGAATTCCGCCTTTCGATCCCCGCAGTCGACGTGGCGGAGCTTACGTACCGTGTAAGACTTGCCTCACCGCTTACGTATGACATCTGGTCTATCGCCGACTTTGTCCTGCTGGAGTACGACGATCAAACCGATCAGATCCTGGTGGTCCTGGATATCGCGACTGCCTTTCCTCTCGATGCGGATTATCAGTTTGAAGTGGAAGAGATCGTACCCGCAGGTGCGGGCCTCTTGCCCGAAACCTACTTCTACGTGTTCCGGGTAGAGCGCGAGGGCTAGCCTCAATCTTTCAGAAAGTCGCGAATTCGCCAGTCGCCTGTGGCGGTAAACGCAGCCCAGTAGTACGGGTGGTCGGACCGGCCTCTGTTCCTCAGCGAGCGAATCTGATCCAGCGCTGTGTTCCGCAGGAGTTCGGGGTACGTGGGCGCGTCGAACTCATAGAGACGGGTCATGAACTGGGACGTCTTGCTGTCGGATACCCGCCACAGCGCACTCACGACTGTGCGCGCACCGGACAGTTGAAACGCGCGTCGCAGTCCGTATACCCCCTCGCCCTGTTCGACCTTTCCGAGCCCGGTTTCACACGCGGAGAGGACCACCGTCGATGTTTGCGAGAAGTCCATACCGGCTACTTCCTCGGCTGTGAGGATACCATCCTCGGCGTCGTACTCGGCCGCGCCGGCCCCGTGCAGATTGGCACCGGCCATATAGAGCCCGGCCAGCAGGAGCGGGTGCTCGCCGATGAACTCGGTAGACATGGATCCTCCGCCGGGATCACACGCTCCGTGCAAATAGTAGCCGTGCGTGGCCAGGTGAACGACCCGATACGATGATGCTTCACGCTTGAATCGATCTTCGCTGGCATCCGTGCCAAAGCGCAGTGACACACGTTCCTTCTGAGTGGCGCTCCAGGCCTCTCCAGCGCGCTCCAGCTCGACACGCGTACCCGGCAGCCGTGGCACGGCGCTGCTGACCAGGTCCTCACAGTCTGAACGCACGTACCGCACAGCCAACATTTCGGCGGCCGAGGATTCCGTGCGACCCGGTGCCTCCAGACCAGACACCCTGGTCTCAGGCAGACAATCGAAATCGGGATCGCCCAGCGCCCAGAGACCCGTGCCATGGTCGGAAGGCTCACCATAGCGAACGATGTCCCGGGCCGCAGACAGGTAGTGGATGGGAAACCGCTCCACCAGATACTGACCGTTGGCAGTCTGAAGGCCGGCAAACGACACCAGGTTCAGGCCGCCGTCCGGCGCGATGAAGACCATGCCCGATGCCGTAGGACTCAGCCGGCATGGTTTCCAGATCGCATGATACAAGGCGCTGGCCAGCTTGTCGTAGTGGTCCTGATCATCCGCCTGGATCTGATCCGGTCGACTGGAAACATCGAGAAGGTGGGCACGATACTGCTCGATCAGGTCGTCCAGTTCCGTGGCCTCTCCCAGCTGCGCCAGGCGCATCTCCCCCGCCGCGGGCAGAACCAGCGCAACATACTGTCGGCGCCACGGCCCTTCCGTAGGGATATAATCGTACCGGACGAATTCGATCAGGCTTGAATTTGCGGGCTTAGCTGAAGCGACTTCGTCGAGGCCGACGTGCCGGCGACTAGGATGGTTGCGAAATGTGGCACTGCGTGATGCGAGCTCTGATTCCAGATCATGAGCCAGGAGCCCCAGCGAGTCCATACGGTGCTGACTATCTGCTCCCCCTGTTGTGGCCACGAATTGTCGGGAGATCTGGTAGCGTACCGTCTGGAGACGGTCGCCGAGAGCCTGGATGGCGGGATCATCATCCTCCACGAGAGATCGGTATCGGGCAAACACCAGATCCGACACCTGCCCCTTCGTAGAGATGATCACCTCACCGGCCTGCCGGAGCACATCGCCGGTGAGCTCCTCGGCATCGTGCAGGGCAGAGAGGTAGTAATCGGCTGCGATTCGCACCAGGTGTGCATACGTCAGTGCATCACGTTCAGATAAGACCATGGCATTGGCCGCAAAGCCAAGCTGCCGGATCTGGAGAGCGCGATGTGCCGCAGCAAGCGCAAGGGTCAGCTGACCGGTGCGGCGACGATGAACGCTCTCGTACTGGAAGACGTCGACCGTGCGATAGAGACTGGCTTCCGAACGACCTGCCATCCGTTCGTGGGCCTGCGCAAACGCTTCGTCGGCACGATCGAATTCACCCAAGTGGGAGCGTGCATCGGCGACCAGGCCCAGGACAT
The DNA here is from genome assembly GCA_030597645.1 of Candidatus Zixiibacteriota bacterium. Taxonomy (GTDB): domain Bacteria; phylum Zixibacteria; class MSB-5A5; order JAUVRN01; family JAUVRN01; genus JAUVRN01. The sequence continues at coordinate 2,043 of JAUVRN010000112.1, read as the reverse complement.
AGGCGTGAACCATGGGGTCCACCAAAGCGGCGCGATCGTGAATGGCCAGAGCTTCCTGGAAGAACCCGATCGCGTTTGAGAAGTCTTGTTGTGCCGCGTACCATTCGCCGATCAGCTGAAGCGATTTAGCCACGTGCGGATGATCGGGCCCCAATGTGGTCCGACGAATTCTCAGAGCTTCTTCATAGAGCGGAAGGGCCTCTTCATATCGACGCTGCGTGGTCAGCCTGTGGGCGAGATTGGTCATGCTCACCGCTACATCCGCGTTCTCCGGCCCCAGCGCAGCGATACGGATTTCCAGTGTGCGGCGGTCGAGCGCTTCGGCCTCCTCGAAACGGCCCATATTGAAGTAGAGGATCGCCAGATTGTTCAGCGGGTTTGTCAGCGCGGGGTGTTGCGGACCGAGTGACTGCTCGAACATGGCGATGGCTCGAGCGTAGAGGGGCTCCGCCTCTGCAAAACGACCCTGTTTGGCAACAGCGATCGCGAGTCCGTTGACGGAATTGGCCGTACTCGGGTTGTTGGGTTTGAGCGTCTTCTCCTTTATGCGCAGCGCCTCGCGAAAATAGAACTCGGCCTCACGGTAGTGACCCGTCTCCGAGGAGAGGCTGCCCAGGTTGTTGTAGGTGCTTGCCACATGCCGGTGATCAGGACCGAGCTGCTCCAACCGGATGGTGAGCGCTCTCTCCAACACCGCTTGAGCCGTGTCGTAACGTGACTGCCGCCGGAACGCAATCCCGAGGTTGTTCAGTACCTGCGCCACCTGTGCGTGGTCCGGACCCAGATGCCGTTGGCGGATGGCAAGAGCACGCCCCCACTGTTCGCCGGCGGCGTCCAGATCACCCCTCTTCGTGTAGTAGATACCAAGACCGTTTACGTACCTCGACAGCTCCAGTGCCGTTGGGCCGACCGCCTCTTCCATGATCGGTATAGCCTGCTCCAGGCGGCTGATGGCAGAGTCCGGAATCCCCAAGCGATCGAAGTACCAGGCCAGGCGGAATAGAACATGTGCGGCTGCACTGTCACCAGCATGGCCGGTCGCGGTGGCCTGCTCGAGCGCGTGGTATCCAATGATGAGGGCTGAGTCGTAGTGGCGTGCTTCCAGTTGCTCTTCGGCGGAGTCGAGGGTGGTTCGCCACGTCTGGGCTACGGCACGTACAGGCCACAGCAGGACGGAACCTGTCAGGCTGAAGTACGCGAGTGCGATGCATAGGTGTCTCATGGCGCTGTCTCGATCGCGTGTATGAGTTGCAGGTTTCGATCTGTGTTGGGCAGCTGAATCGCCTTGTCCGGAATGCCCGCACCGGCCAGGACAAGATACGTGGATTCCTCCAGTGGGGAAAGGATGTGTTGGGGGTATTGGGGGTATTGGGGAGTGCTACGGCGGCATCAAGCCGGAAACACCCGTACCGCGGTCGCCTTGAAGAGCGCGTACAGCGTATCGCCCCGCTTCAGCTCGAGGTCGCTCAGTGCAGCCGGAGTGATGATGACGACCAGGGGGGTCGGCGTGCCGGGGGCGGTGCCGCCGGGTCCCTGCGGGGCGGCGTTCATGTGCACCACAACTTCACGACCGTGCTCGTGAATCTCTGCGACACGCACCGGCCAGACGTTCCGCGCCGACGTCTGAGACGGCAGCGCTCGCGACAGCAACACTTCCGTGGCCGTGAGAACGGCCGTCACGGATTCGCCGACTCCACCTGCCGTGTAGTCGGCCACCAAATCGTTGGGGCCGATCCGAATGACGGTCTTCGTGCCGTTGACCGCGGACACGCGGCCGTGCCAGATATTTTCGACCCCGGCCAGCATAGCCTGGGTCGTGCTCTCCGGTCGCAGGAAGACCTGTTCGGGTGTACCCGAGCCGATGATGGCCCCGTCGTGCACGAGCCACACGTGCTCGCAGAGCACACCGATCTCGAACGGGTCGTGCGATACGAGTATCGAGGGCACGTCGTATTTGTCCAGTATGCGCATCAGGTATGTCATCAGCTCGCGCTTGCGCGGGCTGTCGAGGCCGGTCATCGGTTCGTCCAGAAGCAACAGTCG
>JAUVRN010000327.1 GCA_030597645.1 Candidatus Zixiibacteriota bacterium | reverse complement strand
TAGACTCCGGGCAACGTGCCCCCGCGTGAATAAAGCGTCGTCCGCCAGTACGAAAACTCCGCCGAGTCACCGGACACCGGTACCCAGACTTCGTAGGCAAAACCGACGGCGGAATCCTCGGTCATGCTCGAGTCGCGCCAGATGAGGTAACGCGGCAGCCAGGATGAATCAACGGTCCAGAAATCGCGACCCCGCCACATGCGCGCGTTGCCGAACACGTCCCGGTAGGCCAGCGTATCGCCGTTGGCTCGCCGGGCCACGACGAACGCCCCGTCGTACAGCCAGCCCATGGAGGTGGAATCGTTGTAGTCCCAGCCGGCCAGGTTGGTCTCGCTGGTAGCGCGATGGGTGATCGTGCTGGTCGTCACCTGGATGGTGTCGCCGTGCAGCGAATCCTGCGCCAGCGCCAGCACGGGAACGGGCAGCGTACCCACTCCGAGATCGCCGTCCAGTGCCACATCGAGCTGCGCTTTGTAAAACGAACCAAAATACGACGCCGACAGCAGGTTTCCGTCGAACCCGACTTCCACCGCCGTACTGTCGCCGGCCGGAATACTTCCCGACACGGGATTGACGGAGATCCATCCGGATGCACTGGTCGCGTACGTGACCCGATCGTTGCGCAGGAGGTCCTTATTGTCCGCCGTGATGCGCGGCGCCTTCGGCATCACCGGAAGCACCGGAAGCACCGGAAGCGAATCCAGAAGGGTGATGTCAAAGGTCGTGGCACCGCCATGCGGATTGATGAGCCACAGCGTGTCGACCTGCTGCGGTGGATCGAGCAGTGAGACATTGAATGTTCGAGGTGAGGCATAGGCCGAAAACCCCGTGACCAGTGGCATCGCGGCGCCCAAATCCGGCCGCGGACCGATGTGCTCGGACGTGACGCCGGTCTGCGGACTGCCCGTCGCGTAGAGCAGGTCGCGGATTTCCCTGGCCGTCAGCGTGAACCCACCCGACACGTTCTTGAATCGCCCCTGGATGCAGGCCACCGACGCCGTCACGATCGGCGATGCGGACGAGGTCCCGCTGAACGCCGCCGTGTACCACTGGCGGTCGTCACCCGGATCGAACAGGCCACCATACCCGGTGGTCACCACCTCCCGGCCATAGCCCTGCAGGTCGACGCGCGCTCCGTGGTTGGAAAAGTCGAGACGCGAACGGTCCAGCCCGTAATTGCCCGAAGGCGGTGCGCCCGCGCCGCATATGATGGCACCCGAGTGCTGCAATGTCGTATCGAACCAGCCGCTGTAGACGGCATCATCCAGATCTTCCCCGCCGTTGCCCGCGGCTTCGCAGACGATGATGCCGTTGGCGGTAATGGTCTGGATCACGTCGAAAATGGATGGCGTCCACTCCATGGGGACGAACCCGTCCTGACCGGAGCCTGTGGAGTTGGGGCCTGGCTGGTGCAACTCGATCAAAATGATGTCGCCGACACCCAGGTTTTCCGCGGCCAGGGTCAGCGCATTGGCGGTCGAGCGGCCGCTTACCGACACCATCTTGCCGCTGGCCCCGTAGCTGATCCCGGTCACGCCGTAGCCGATGCCGGTCAGCGATGAGATGGAGGAGTCGGCCAGCATTTCACCCATGACGGCAGAGCCGTGATTGTCCGGGCCAAAATCACCGCCGATCACATTGCCCAGGAGCCTGGATAGATCTTCGTGATCGGTGTGCCAGCCTATTTCAATGTCACAGATGGTCACGCCTTCGCCCTTGCCGCCGGGATAGGTCCACGCGGCGTAGGCGTCGACACCGATGGGCGCTGCGGTGAGATAGAGCTGCTGAGGTTGGAAGTCCGGTGTTCCCGGAGCGATGTCACCCGCGACCTCCGGCTGACCTTCCAGGAAGGCCAGGTCGATGTTCAGAGACCGGTTCAGCAAATCACAGAGTCGAGCCGCGGCCGTTGGATCCTGATCGCCCGCCAGGTGCACGCGAAAGTACTGAGTGAGATCGACCAGCGGCGTCTGCGCGCGCGCCTCGCCCTGTCGACGCCAGTCAAGCAACGTGGCCTTGTCCTGTTCAAACTCCGGCTCCGCGCTCGCGGCCACACCCTGATCGATGAGCCGATTCACTTCGACCACAGGCCGGCCGTCACTGTGATACAGCCGCCCCGCCTGCGCGTACACACCGAGGTCATCGGTGAACTTCACCATCAGGCTGCTGGTAATGAGACCGGAATAGATCTGTGTCTCCTGTGGCTTCTGCAGCGGCGCGCGCCGAAGATCATACCTGGATCGCGCAATGACATCCGTCCCCGGGCCGGCTACGACCAGGGCACAGCCCACCACCAAACCCCACCTCACAAGGCATTGCGACATACTATGGCTCCTGCTCCTATAATGTACTAATCGGACGTTTGCGGGTGGTAGTGCGGGGGCAAAAACGCCGTACCGCAATAAGATAGCGCACTTTCCGCGATTCCCAAGCGATTATCGTCAGAGCCGGATTCACAGAGTCGGATACAGCGGCAAACGCCCTGTCGTGCTATGCCGAACGGCCTGAGCCGTGGTGTTGCGATCCGAGTGCAAATCCCTTAGCTTGTTAAGCTTATGGCTAAAAAGGTCTACCTCGAGCAACTCGGTTGCCCCAAGAACGAAGTGGATGGTGAGCACCTGCTAGGTGCGCTGCGCCGTGCCGGGTTCACGCGCTCCGAAACGCCTGCAGACTGCGATGTGCTACTCGTGAACACCTGCGGATTCATCCAGCCAGCCAAGGAAGAGTCCATCGGCCGGATCCTAGACCTGGCCCGCCACAAGACCAACGGTACGCGCCTGCTGGTGGCCGGCTGCCTCGCCCAGCGCTACCCGAGCCAGTTGTTGAAGGATATACCCGAGATCGACGCGCTGGTGGGGGTCGATCGCCTCGACGACGTCGTAGAGGCCGCCCGCGGCGAAACGTCCGGCAACTGCTTCGTGACACGCCCCGACCAGGTGTACACGGAATTCTCCGCGCCCCGCGAACACGATCATAAACCGTGGGCATACCTCAAGATCTCAGATGGCTGTGACAACGCCTGTGCCTTCTGTGCCATCCCCCAGTTTCGGGGCAGGAATCGCAGCCGCAGGATCGAAGACGTCGTACTCGAAGCGGAGTCGCTGGCCGCCGGAGGTGTGACGGAACTGGTGGTGGTCGCCCAGGATACAACATCCTATGGGGTGGACCGCTACGGGCGGAGGCGCCTGGCCGAACTGCTGCTCCGGCTCGGTGAGATTACCGGCATTCGCTGGGTGCGCCTGATGTATGCCTTTCCCCGTTTCGTGGATGATGAATTGATCGACGTTCTGGTCGATGCGCCGAAGGTGACGCGCTACCTGGACGTGCCGATCCAGCACATCGACGACGGCATGCTCGAGCGCATGAACAGGGGGATGGACGGCCGCGCCACGCAGTCCCTGCTGGAGAGGATAAGGATGCGCTCCGAAGTGTTCGCGCTGCGGACATCGGTGGTGGTCGGGCACCCCACAGAAACCGCG
>JAUVRN010000368.1 GCA_030597645.1 Candidatus Zixiibacteriota bacterium | reverse complement strand
CTCCGCCTGTTCCGGCGACATGTATGATGGCGTACCGAGGGTGGAACCGGCTTTCGTGATACTGGGAGTGTGCGCGACCTTGGCCAGGCCAAAGTCCATGACCTTGACCTGTCCTTTGGCGGTCAGCATGACGTTGGCCGGTTTGATGTCGCGGTGCACTACGTCGTGTTCGTGAGCTTCCTGCAGCCCCTCCGCAATCTGCGTGGCAATACGCAACGTTTCGTCGACAGGAATCGAGCCTGCACGGATACGTTCGTCGAGGGTTTGTCCCTCGATGTACTCCATGGCGATGAATTCCTGTTCGTCCACCTCATCGATCTCGTAGACGGTCGCTATGTGCGCGTGATTGAGCGCGGCGGCCGCCTGAGCTTCGAGCTTGAAGCGCTCCCGCTCCTCGGCACCCAGTGCCATGGTGCGCGGCAAAAACTTGAGCGCCACGTCGCGATTGAGTTTGGAGTCGCGAGCCTTATAGACGACGCCCATGCCGCCTTCGCCCAGCTTCTCCTCGATGATATAGTGTTTTAGTTGCTGTCCAATCATGAGGTCAAACTAAGTAAATCGAATTCGGATGAACAGCGCGAAGTAATTGAGTGGTGGATCGACAGGTACTCTACGACATCCCGTGCAATCTGAAAGTCACTCGCCGATGATCTCGCCCAGTCCTTCCACAATCGCGCCCAACTCTTCCGGCGACGCACGATCGATCTTCTTGCCGATGCGCTCGACGGCCAGCGTCCTGATCTGGCTGATCTTGGCCCACGAACGATTGGGGAGTTTACTGGACGACAACTCCAGCGACAGAGGGAAACCCGCGCGCTGCCGCTGACTGGTGATCGCAATAGCGATGACGGTCCCGGAACGCTCGTTGAAGATGTCGTGGCTCAGGATCAACACTGGGCGCGACCCGGCCTGTTCACTGCCGCGTACCGGGCTCAGGTCCGCCCAGCGTATGTCACCTCTCAGTATTCGGGCCAATCGGACAGCTCCTTCGAGAGACCTTCCTCGGCCAGTGCCTTCTCGAACCTGGGATCGAGCTTGCCGCATTCGCGTGCGAGACGACGACGCTCCATTCGATCGAGCTTCTCCTTTAACGCACTCTCGATAGCCTGACTCCGGTTGGGAAAAACATCCGATGCAACCAGTCTATCCACCGCCTCAACAACTTTGCTGTCCAATGAAACCGCGATCTTGGCTTTGGCCATCACATTGCCTCCGGTATGACAATATGTCATACCATTCCCAGATGTCAATACCCGGCCTGAGAATGCCCGGGAAACCTCTGGCCAGCTTCGGGTGTTCAACGGTATTCAGGACCCAGAAAGGAAGATGTCATGTCCATACGACCAGTCAGACACATCGTTCAGGCCAAGCCTGCCATTGAGGGCGCCGGGGTACGCCTGCGCCGCGCCTTTGGCTTTGGCGATTCTGCAGCTACCGACCCCTTCCTGCTGTTCGACGATTTCCGAAACGAGCGCCCTGAGGACTTTCGCGCCGGCTTCCCCTGGCACCCGCACAGGGGCATCGAGACGGTTACATACGTGCTCGCCGGCACGGTGGAACACGGTGACAGTCTCGGAAACAAGGGCATCCTGGGTCCCGGTGACGTCCAGTGGATGACGGCGGGCCGCGGGATCTATCACCAGGAGATGCCCACGGGCAACGAGCAGGGACAGATGCACGGTTTCCAACTGTGGGCCAACCTGCCTTCGTCGCTCAAGATGACGGCGCCGCGCTACCAGGATGTGGTGTCCAAGGACATCCCCGAAGTGACCGACGACGACGGCACGGTAGTGCGTGTGATCTGCGGTGAGTTCTGGGGCAAGAAGGGTCCAGTGGACGGTGTAGCCGCTGAGCCACACTATCTCGACGTCTCGGTACCACCCAACCAGAGCAAGACACGTCCGGGGGAAACCAACAGCAACGTCTTCGCCTACGTGTTCGCGGGCGCCGGTACGTTCCGTGACGCGTCGGATCCGCAACCGATCATGACGGAGAACCTTTCAGCCAACGGTGAAGAGAAGCTCACGATCGGCAACCGTTCGCTGGTGCTCTTCGACCAGGGTGACAACGTATCGGTGCAGGCAGGCCCAGAGGGTTTCCGCTTTCTGCTCGTCTCGGGCAAGCCCATCGGCGAACCGGTGGCCTGGCGCGGTCCCATCGTGATGAACACGCAGGAAGAGTTGATGCAGGCGTGGGCCGATCTGAAGGACGGTAGTTTCATCCAGCCGTCCTGAACGACGAGGTCGTTCCTACCGTCGCTCAACCCTGGTGCCACTTCATTGTAGTACTTCGGCTTGCGCGGCAGGATCACGCTGTAATCCAGTCTGATCAGCAGCCTGCTTCGGGGCGCCTTGACCCGGAATCGAGCTTTGGATATGCTTGGCAACCAAGTCCTTAGGTGCAGCACCCATGACCGAAAGACCATCCGAAGAACAAGAGAACGCTCCCAAGCAGGATCCCCCCGAATCCGATCCACAGGCTGAGGGCTCCGAAGCGACACCGAAGCCCAAAGATCCCGTACGGCGAATCACGCGCATCGTACTGGGCATCTGCCTTGTCATCTTCATCTGGTATGTCTTCGCCGACCGGTACACGCCCTTTACTGATCAGGCGCGGATCAACTCGGTCATCGTTCCCATTGCTCCACGGGTGTCGGGCTATCTGACCGAGAGCAACGTACGCCTTCACAGCATCGTCTACGAAGGTGACGTGATGTTCCAGCTCGATGAGCGGCCCTTCGAGCTGGCCGTACGCGCGGCCGAAGCCAGTTTCGACGGTGCCTCACAGCGCGTGGGAGCGCGCACCGCCACCGTCAAGTCCGCCACGGCCCGGGTCGGCGTTTCGCGGGCACAACTCGACCGGGCGCAGCGCAATTACAATCGCACACAACGCATCCTGGAGGAGAACCCGGGTGCATTGTCCCTGGCCGACAAGGATCGCACGGAGACGGCTCTGGCCCAAGCTATAGAGGGGCTGGCGTCGGCCGCGGCCAATCTCGAAAAGGCCAAGGAAGAGCTGGGCGAAATCGGACCGGACAACCCGGATCTGCGCGCGGCGCTCGTGGCGCTCGAGCAAGCGCAGCTCGATCTGGCCTTCAGCACACTTCACGCACCTGCCCGGGGCGTAATTGAGAGTTTCAGCGTAGATGTGGGTCACTACGCGCAGGCGGGTCAGCCCCTGGCCACGTTTATATCGAGCCATGACATCTGGATCCAGGCCGACATGCGG
>JAUVRN010000392.1 GCA_030597645.1 Candidatus Zixiibacteriota bacterium | reverse complement strand
TGAACGAAGGTGTCCGCCGCAGTGAACTCGAGGCGCTGGTCGAATCGGCCGAGCAGTTCGTGCAGCTGCGCGAAGGGCGCGTTCACCCGGATACGGCGGAGCGGAGCCGCGCCGACCAGCTGCTCGACCGGCTGGTACAGGTCATCCGCGGCGGCACCAAGCGCCTGGGCCTCGAGTATACGCCCGCGGGGCTGGTGGAAGCCCCTGGCGAGCCACACGATCAATCGGAGCGAGTGCGCCGCTCGCTTCTGCAGCGGCTCTCCGGTTTCGAAGACATCAAGGCGGCATACCAGAAGACGCTCGAGTTTCAAAAGGAACGACTGGACTATTTCTACCAGGAGGACACGCACCTGCTCTCGGTGCTGGACTATCAGCTCAAGAATCTCGAGGCGCGGCCCAATCCCGATGACGAATTCTTCGCCATGTGCCTGATCAATTTCCTGCGCCAGCACAACTACCAGGTGACACCCTATGTAAGGCGGTTTCGGAGCGTCGCGGCCGGAGGCTTGACCCCTACCCTGGAGAACGCCGACACGTGAAGCCCACCGGACCGGCACCGATCCCGCCGCTGGTCACCGACAGCCTGGCGGCACTGGAAGCACGCGAATACGACCGGGCACAGGTGCTGCTGGAAGCGGCGGGTTCCGACCGCCCCGACGACCCGGAGCTGGCCTGTGTGCTGGCGGCTATCGAATTAAAACTTGAATGTCTGAGATTGCTTGACGTATATGATGCCTGACGGGCGAGACCGCCACGGCGGCCGTCCAGGGCAAAAAAGGAGCACCCATAACCATGGCCAAACAGCAGACCTTCGCGGATAAACTCAAGAAGCAGTCCAAAAACGTCCAATGCCCCGAATGCGGCGAAGCCCGCCAACCGACCCTGGTCCTCCGACCCGTCGATTCGCCCAAGGGATCCGTCCGCATACGCGAAGTGCGGGTGACCGTGTGTAAGTGTAACCGAAAAGAAGTATACGGCTGATTCGCCCACGGGCGCGCGGACTGCACGCCTGCCCGTACACCACCCGTTACAGGATGCCCGACGTGCCGGTCTCGGTAGATCTACCCCTTCGTGAGACGTCCGCACAGGACGAACGCCTGTTGCCGTTTCCGAGCGACATCGCTGCACGCGTGGAAGGCGAGTTCCTTCCATACGTGATGCGACCCGGCCGCTACGTCGGCAACGAGTGGGGTGCCGTGCACAGGGAGCACCAGGGCCGGCTCCGGATCTGCCTCGCATTCCCCGACGCGTACGAACTGGGCATGTCGTACCTCGGCACGGCCATCCTCGGCAACCTGATCAATGCCGCGGAGGACTGCCTGGCCGAGCGCGTGTTCGCACCCTGGCCCGACGCCGAGGCGCGCCTGCGCGAGATCGGTCTGCCGTTGTTCTCCCTGGAGTCGTTCACGCCGCTCTCCCAGTTCGACCTGGTGGGCTTTTCCCTCTCCTACGAGCTGCTCTACACCAACGTCCTGACCATGCTCGACCTCGGCGGCATACCGCTGCGAAGCACGGACCGACGGGACGACGATCCGATCGTGATGGGGGGCGGCTCCATCGTGTACAATCCCGAGCCGATCGCCGCCTTTTTCGATCTGTTCGTCATCGGCGACGGTGAAGACGTAATCGTCGAGATGCTCCCCATCCTGCGTGCGCGTCGGGACGGGGCCATTTCGAGGCAGGAAACCATCGAACGACTGGCGGGTATGGAAGGGGTCTACCACCCTGAAGGATACAGGGCGACGTACGGCTCCGATGGCTGGTTCGAACGTATCGAAGCGGTGGTCGATGGCCGGCCGGAACTCGTCAAGTCTCGCCAGACACTCGAGCTCCGCAACTCGCACTATCCCCAGGCACCCATCGTGCCATTCATCGAGACGACACACGATCGACTGGCCGTGGAGATCATGCGCGGCTGCGTTCGCAACTGCCGCTTCTGCCAGGCGGGGTACATCTATCTGCCCAAGCGCGGTCGAACGGTGGACGACATCATTCGCCACACCGTGGACAGCCTCAACCACTCCGGCTATGACGAGGTCACGCTGCTGTCGCTGCTCTCCACCGACTTCAAAGGCCTGGGCGATCTGGCAGGGGAACTGGCCGAACGTCTCACGCCCCGTCGGATCGCGCTCTCGCTGCCCTCTATCCGGCCGGGCACGTTCACGATGGACATAGCCAGGAAGATCGCTCAGGTGAAGCGCACCGGCCTCACCTTCGCGCCCGAAGCGGGCTCCAACCGCATGCGGCGAGTCATCAACAAGATGATCACCGACGAAGAGATGCTGGAGAACGCCCGGGCCGCGTTCACGCACGGCTGGCGCCAGATCAAGCTCTATTTTATGATCGGGCTGCCGGGAGAACGCGATGAAGATCTGGACGCCATCGTCGATCTGATCCGCAAGATCCTGGCCGTCGGCCGCGAGGCCGGGGTGCGGCCGCACATCAGCATCACCATTTCGCCGTTCTCGCCCAAGTCGCACACCCCGTTTCAGTGGGAAGCCCAGAACCCCATCGATGAGATTCACCGCAAGCATGCATATCTAAAACAGCGGGTACGCCGCCTGCCCGTGAAGCTCAAGCTACGCGACCCGCATGTGTCATTCCTGGAAGGTGTCCTGGGGCGTGGCGACCGGCGGTTCGCGGACGTCATCGAGACGGCCTGGCGCGCGGGCGCACGTTTCGATGCCTGGAAGGAGTGGTTCGGATTTGGCCGCTGGGCACAGGCATTTGAAGAGTGCGGAATCGACGCCGTCCGCTAGGCCGGCGCGATCGACGTGCAACAATCGCTGCCCTGGAGCCACATCGACAAGGCCAACCTGACGACCGACTTTCTCCTGCGGCAGCGCGAACGATCCCACGAGGCCATGAAGCGCCCCAAGGACGATCCGCTCGGTCGCGAGGAGATGCCGTTTGCGGTACCGGTTCCGCAGCCGGAGGAGGAGCCCGGCGACGTGGCAGCCGAAGTCGAAACGGTGTTTCCGCGGTTCGCACCCGACGGTGAAGCCCTCTTCGGGCGGCGTCCGCGACGACGGCGCGCGAGCTCACAGAACCAGGTCGCGCCCACCAAGTCCCGT
>JAUVRN010000014.1 GCA_030597645.1 Candidatus Zixiibacteriota bacterium | reverse complement strand
TCGCTCGCCGTCGAGTTCGACCTGGCGTTCAACCACGCTCGCTTCGAAGATGCGCCGGAGGGCGAGGACCGCATCCCCGGCGCCATGGAGGCCGTGCTGGCCGCAGGACTTGTCTGGGACGCCCCACAGGGACCCTACGGGGGCTTGCGCGTGCGGTACTTCGGCGCCGACCCGCTCATCGACGCCCCTAGCGTCCGCGCGGCCGCCAATCCGATAGCGCACCTCAGCCTGGGCTACGCGTTGGGCAGCGGCGTTCGCATCTGGGCACAGCTTATCAATGTCCTGGATGAGCAGCACAACGACATCGAGTACTGGTATGAGTCCCGTCTGGAGGGTGAACCGGCCGTGGGTGTCGCGGATCGCCATTTCAAACCGGTTGAGCCGCGGCAGATGAGAGCGGGCGTATCTTATGGCCTTTGAAGAGCTTACATACATCTTGACAGATTCGTAACAACGGCTCTTAATTGCAGCGAACCACCGGTGAGGTGGCACTCGATCAAGCAGCCTATGAATACCGAACCGAGACCGGGTCTGGAGTCCTCCGATTCCGCCCCATCTGTCGTTACCGTGAATATTTTCGGAGCCGACTACGCCTTGCGGGCGGGCTCCGATCCCGAATACATCCGGCGTGTGGCTCGTCATGTCGACGGCCTCATGCGGGAGATCTCCGGCCGCGCCCAGAACGCGTCCGCGACACGCATCGCGGTGCTTGTGGCCCTTCAATTGACGGATCAGCTCATGTCTGAGCGCGCCGAATCGAGCGCAGGCAAGAGGGATCTTCGTGAGCTGGCCGAACAGACCGATTCTCTTCTCTCTCGGTTGGATCAGACGCTGCTTGAAGTAGTCGAGTGACCTCCCGGTTTTAACCATAAACCGACCTGAACGGAGGCCGCCGCACGCCCAACGCGGTCTATTTTATACTCTCGCTGACGGCCGTATTCTTCGCGGCCCTCTTCGGCTGGCTCCTTCGCGGCAAGCTCGGCCGCCAGAAGGTGGCCGACGCCGAAGGCCTCGCCGATCGCATCATCGCGGACGCCAAGAAGGAAGCGGAGATCCGCAAGAAAGAAGCGGTTCTGGAGGCCAAGGACGAATGGTACAAGGCCAAGGCCAACTTCGATCGGCAGATCGAGAATCAGCGCCGCGAAATCAAGAAGGAAGAGGAGGCCATCCGCCGCCACGCCGAAGAGCAGGATCAAAAGGCCGATGTGCTCAACCGCAAGGGGAAGGAGCAGCAGAACAGGGAGCGCTCCCTGGCGGCGCGGGGAAGGGGCATCCAGGCACGCGGTGACGAGCTGCAGCGCCTGATTCGCGAGCAGAACACGCAGCTCGAACGTGCGGCCAGCATGTCGTCCGATGAGGCCAAGAAGATCCTGATGCAAAACCTCGAGGGTGAGGCCCGGCTCGAAGTGGCCGCCCGGGTCAAGGATATCCGCGAGAAGGCCGAGCAGAACGCCGAGCGCGAGGCACGCGATATCATCGTACAGGCCATCTATCGCTGTGCCGCCGATCACACGGTCGAGACCACGGTTTCGGTCGTATCCCTGCCTTCGGACGAAATGAAGGGCCGCATTATCGGTCGGGAAGGCCGCAACATCCGTGCCTTCGAGACCACCACGGGCGTGGACGTGATCGTGGACGATACGCCCGAGGCGATCATTCTATCGTCGTACGATCCGATCCGCCGTGAGATCGCGAAGATGGCCATGGAAAAGCTGATCCAGGACGGCCGCATCCATCCCAGTCGCATCGAGGAACTGGTGGAAAAGGCCACCAACGAGATGGAAGTGATCATCCGCGAAGCCGGCGAACAGGCTTGCTTCGAACTGGGCATACACGGCCTGCACCAGGATATCATCCGGATGCTCGGCAAACTCTCCTATCGGACGTCGTACGGGCAAAACGTTCTCGCGCACAGCAAGGAAGTGTCCATGCTGTGCGGGATCATGGCCGCGCAGCTGGGGCTCGATCCCGACCTCGCCAAGCGTTCCGGACTGCTGCACGACGTCGGCAAGGCCATCGATCGTGAAACCGAAGGGACGCACACGGAAATCGGCGCGCGATTCGCCGCCCGCTACAACGAGCACCCGGTGGTGATCAACGCGATCGAAGCGCACCACGGCGATGTGCTGCAGGAGACCCCGTACCCCGTGCTCGTGGCTGCAGCCGACGCCATCAGCGGTTCGCGTCCCGGCGCGCGCCGGGAGCCGCTGGAGGGATACGTCAAGCGGCTGGAAAAACTGGAAGAGTTGGCCGACTCGTTCCAGGGCGTGGCCAAGGCATTTGCCATCCAGGCAGGCCGGGAAGTGCGGGTCATCGTAGAGCCGCAGGAGTTGGATGACTCCTCCGCGCTGGCTCTGGCCAGTGACATCGCGGAGAAGATCCAGACCGAGATGCAGTACCCGGGTCAGATCAAGGTCACCGTGATACGCGAGACTCGGTCGGTGGAGTACGCGCGCTGATGGGCAGCGTCCATATCCTCTTCGTCGGAGATGTGGTAGGCAAACCGGGTCGGTGGGCGACCTATCACATGCTGCCGCGACTCAAACAGCAGTTCCGCCCGGACATGACTATCGTCAACGTGGAAAACTCGGCCTCCGGTTTCGGTTGCACGCGAAAAATGGGTGACGCGTTCCTTCGCTGGTGTGCTGACATCATGACGTCGGGCAATCACATCTGGGATCGCATGGAGACGCAGCCGTACCTCAACGACGAAAACCGGTTGCTGCGGCCGGCCAACTACCCCAAAGGCAACGCCGGGGTCGGGTGTCAGACATTCATCAATGAACAGGGTATGACCTTCGGCGTGCTCAACATCCAGGGTCGGGTGTTTATGCCCCCGATCGACTGCCCGTTCGCCGTGGCCTCGGATCTCGTGGCCGAGTTGCGCAAGCAGACCCCCATCATCTTCGTCGACTTTCATGCCGAGACGACGTCCGAGAAGCAGGCTATGGGGCGCTATCTCGACGGCCGGGTGACGGCCCTGGTGGGCACGCACACACACGTGCAGACGGCGGACGAACACGTCAAGCCGGGCGGCACCGCGTACATAACCGACGTGGGCATGACCGGGCCGTACGATTCGATCATCGGTATGAACTACCAGGGGGCACTCAAGCGTTTCCTCACCGCCCTGCCCGAGCGCTTCACTGTGGCGGAGCACGATGTACGGCTGGCTGCCGTGTTGGTCACCGCCGACGCCGAGACCGGCACCGCCACCCGTATCCAGAAGTTCATGTTCAATCTCGACGACGGTCTTTCGCCGTCGCTCAAGGGCTTCAAGGACTAGAAGCTACTCTTGAAGTGGCTACTGGGACGTACGGGTCCAGATCACACCAGGGGGGCACGCGGGTGGGCGATCCACTGATTCTCGACGGCAAAGCCACGGCCAAACAGATCCTCTCGGAACTGGCCGCCGATGTCGAAGCGCTTCGGGCGCGGGGCATCGTGCCGGGCCTGGCTGCGGTGCTGGTGGGTGACGATCCCGCGTCGCACATCTACGTACGCAACAAGGCAAAGGCCTGTGAGAAGGCCGGTATTCACTCGGAGGTTATCCGACTGCCCGCGCAGACGACGGAGCCCGAGTTGCTGGATCTGGTGCGGGAGCTCAACCTCCGCCCCGACATCCACGGTATCCTGGTGCAGTCACCCGTACCCGGCGATATCGACGAATTCAAGGTCAGCGTCACGGTATCGGTGGAGAAGGACGTCGACGGTTTTCACCCCGACAATGTGGGCCGCGTCCTGCTGGGTCGGCCCGGCTTCGTGCCCTGCACACCGGCCGGTGTGCTGGAGTTGCTGAAGCGCTACGATATCGACCCGGCTGGTGCCGAAGTGGTCATCGCCGGTCGTGGCAACATCGTGGGCAAACCACTGGGCGCGTTGCTGATTCAGAAGGCGGCGGGGGCCAATGCCACCGTGACGGTCTGTCATTCTCGCACCCGCGATCTTGCGGCGCATTGCCGGCGCGCGGACATCGTGGTGGCGGCGATGGGGCAGCCCGAGCTGATCACCGGTGACATGATCCGCGAGGGTGCGGTTGTGGTGGATGTGGGTGTCAACCGCGTGGAGGATCCGGGTACGGAGAAGGGCTATCGTGTTACCGGCGACGTACACTTCGAGTCGGTGGCGCCGCGCTGTCGGGCCATCACTCCGGTACCGGGCGGAGTCGGACCAATGACGATCGCCATGCTTCTGCGCAACACGGTGGCGTCCGCCGGTCGGCTCTAGCAGGCTGCCCGGCTCCGTCAGTCAGAGAACAGCTTCTGGTACCACCGCCTGCGCTTGATGACGGGCGGCAGGTCGAATCTTCCCGCCTCGAGCTGTGACTGCATGAGTTGCGTCGCCGAAGTGAGATCGAGTCCGTCACTGCGAATCGCTTCGACCAGCTCCGCCAGCCGGGACTGAAAGCCGGGCTTGTTTCCCCAGTAGTGCAGAAACCAGGGTTCCGCCTGCTGCAGGCGGCCGGATGCCTGCAGATGCGCACCCAGCGCGAACTGCTCCACGAAATGATAATCCGCATCTTCTTCCATCAGGGCGTCGTAGGTCGCCAGGGCTTCATCGATGATACCGAGCAGATCCCGGGGAATACCGACCACGCCCGAATTCCACATGGCGCTGGTCGAGTCCACGGTGAGTGTTCCGTATGCCCTGTCCGCGAACTGGCGGTAGAACCGAAGATGGGCGCCGCCCTGGCGTTGGCTCAGGACACCCTCGCAGGTATGCATGTACGAGTGGCCGGATGAAAGGCCGGCGAGCAGGTCGCCTACCGGTTTCCGGCAGATCATGTCGCTGTCGAGCAGGAGTGCGTGGTCCCGGCCGGCCTCGCGGACCAGTTCACGGAATCCGACGAGCTTGGCGCGACCGAAGAAGTCGTGCCGACCACGCCACGAGTCGAAATCCTCGGTGGTGATCCGGTATGTGGAAACACGTTGCTCAAAGAGCCCGTACCGCTCCGGGTGATCGGTGCCGATCAGGATCGGGCAGTCCTCGATTTCTCCCTGCGCCAGGAGGCTCAGAAGCAGTCCATAGGCTTCGAGGTACATGCTCTCGGACTCGCCGACGGTGAGCAGGTAGATGTGGGTGGCCACGATGCGCCCACGTTGGGACCGACCCGCCGGATGCGCAACGCCGGATGCGCCCACGTTGGGACCGACCCGCCGGATGCGCAACGCCGGATGTGGCCGTGTCGTATGAAGTTAGGGTATCCGATACAGTCCGGATGAACAAAAAGCGGGCGATGGGGATCGAACCCACGACGTTCAGCTTGGGAAGCTGACATTCTACCGCTGAATTACGCCCGCCTGTGCCCTGAACCTAGGCTTGCAGGGGGGCTCTGTCAACCGCATGGTGGAGCGCCCGGGCATTGCCTGCGATCGTTGCCGGACAAGGATTTGGGGTAGGCGCCGACTTCACCAAATCGCCGTAAGTCACCGTCTTTAAATGTGTTCTTGACTTTCGGGTAGGGGCAAAGTAGGATACCCGATCATGAAACTGGACCTGTCGGCCGGCGAGGATGCCGTCCGTGAATTGCAGATGGAGGCGGCCCCGGCGGCGGTCAATCTGGTCCCTCCGAAGGGGGTCGAGGCCCGTTTCGAGCACGAGATAATGGTTCGCGTATCGGTCCGCCGCGTGGGTGAGGAATTCTTCGTCCATGGCGAGGTCGCCACCAACGCCGTCTTCACGTGCGTGCGGTGCCTGAGCGAGTACCCGGCCGACCTCAAGGCCGATCTGGAAATCATCGTGCACCGAGTCACCGCTCCTCAGGGGCAGGGGCCTGGTGCGGATCTCGAAAGCTATGTCGAAGTGCCGCTGGGTGCCTCCGAGTTCGATCTCGGACCCCATGCGCGCGAAGCGCTGCTTCTGGCTCTGCCCCAGACGCCACATTGCACCGAAGCGTGCCGTGGCCTCTGTCCGCACTGCGGAGTTGACCTGAACAGGGAACCCTGCCGCTGTCCGGAGCAGAGGAACGACCCGCGTTGGGACGCGCTCCGAACGCTTTTACCCGTGGAGAACTAAGAAGTCATGCCCCTACCTAAACGACGGCATTCGCGCGCACGGGGCCGATTGCGCCGTACCCATTACAAGCTGACGGTACCGGGCGTGGTTCTGTGCGAGCAGTGTCAGCAGCCTCGCCTGTCGCACCACGCCTGTCGATCCTGCGGCTACTACAACGGCGAGATCAGAGTCCCTACCAAGGAAGCCTGATTCCGGCACGGCACATAACATACAGGAACCTGCGTTGAGTACTCCGGTTACCATCGCGGTCGATTGCATGGGGGGCGATCACGGGGTAGCTCCTGTGGTAGACGGTGTCCTCGAGGCGCTCGAAGAAGGCGCCGAGCGCCAGTTGCGCGTCATGCTGGTCGGCGACCAAAGTCAGATCCAAGAGGTCCTCGAGTATCGCGACGTTCCCTCGGGTACCGCGCTCAGCATCGAACACGCCGACGATGTGATAGCGATGGACGAAGCGCCCACCGAAGTGCTGCGCCGGCCCCGTTCATCGATCGCGGTGGGCCTCCAGAAGCACAAGGATGGTGCTGCTCAGGGCTTTATTTCTCCGGGCAATACCGGCGCCGTAATGGCGGCGGCGCTGCGCCCTCTGCATCGGCTGCCGGGCGTCATGCGCCCGCCGCCCGCGTCGCTGTTTCCCAACCCCAAATCGGTGACCGTCGTACTGGACGTCGGTGCCAATACCGAATGCAAGCCTCACAACCGGCTTCAGTGGGCCGTCATGGGATCCGTGTTCTCGCAGTTGGTGCTCAAGCACCAGAGCCCCAGGGTGGGCCGGCCCCCGATCGGGGAAGAGCGCACCAAGGGTACCGACACCGTCCAGGCCGCACACGACCTGCTCCATCGCAGTGAGGCGATTCACTTTGTCGGCAACGTCGAGGGGCGCGGTATCCTCTCGGGCGAGTACGATGTGGTGGTTACGGACGGGTACGTGGGAAATATCCTTCTCAAGTTCGCGGAGAGTGTGGGGCCGTTGCTCGAAGCCAAGCTGCGCCATCAGGTCGACACCAACGTCTTCTCCCGCGCCGGCGCCTTTCTCTTGAAGCCTTTTCTCCGCCGCGTCCGCCAGTCACTGGACTACGCGGAACACGGCGGTGCGCCGATGCTCGGCGTGGACGGCGTGATCCTCATCTGCCACGGTGCGTCGGGGGTCAGAGCGATCAAGAATGCCGTATTCGAGGCGGAGCGAAGCGTGCGCCAGCGTGTCAACGTGCACATCAAGGAACACCTGCAACGTGTCACGGAAGCGGAGGCCCCCCGTGTCGTATGAGGCCTTTGTCTCGGGCACCGGCGGGTTTACGCCCGAGCGTGTTCTGACCAACGCAGATTTCGAGCGTATGGTGGACACATCCGACGAGTGGATTACCACGCGCACGGGCATTAAGCGACGGCACGTCGTTGATCCAGGTATGGCCACTTCGGAGATGTCTGAATACGCGTCCCGCCTTGCCATGGAGGAGGCCGGCATTGGGCCAGAGGATATCGGCATGATCCTGGTGGGGACGGTGACGCCCGATATGGCGTTGCCATCCACTGCGGCGCTGCTGCAAGAGCGTCTGGGAGCCTACAACGCGGGCGTCAGCGATATGGCTGCGGCCTGCGCGGGGTTCCTCTACGGCCTGGCCACCGCCCGGGCTTTCGTGGGGGTGGGCCAGTACGAGCACGTACTCGCCGTGGGCGCAGAAACGCTCACGTCTATTACCAACTACAAGGATCGTAACACCTGCGTGCTGTTCGGCGATGGCGCCGGCGCCGCGATCGTGTCCCGCGGCAAGGGCAAGGGCAAGATTCTGTCGGCCTGTCTCAGGGGCGACGGGCGCCAGTGGGCGGATCTTCAGATTCCGGCCGGAGGTTCACTTCGGGAAATGGAGCCGTCCGACCTGAACAACGGCAGACGCTGCATCAGTATGAACGGCCGGGAAGTGTTCAGGCATGCAGTACGCGGGATGACCGAGTCGGCCAGGGTCGCCCTTCGCGACGCGGGACTCGCACAGGAGGATGTAAACCTGTTCATTCCCCACCAGGCCAACGTCCGCATCATGAATGCGGTGGCCGAGCGACTCGGCCTCACGGAGGATCGGGTGTTCAACAATATCGAGGAGTACGGCAATACGTCGTCCGCCAGTGTGCCCATCGGTCTGTACGAAGCACACCGGGACGGTCGCATCCGGCCCGGCGATACCGTGCTGCTCTCCGCCTTTGGCGCCGGCTTCTGCTGGGGCTCCATCGTCATTCAATACTAGCCTATGCGCACGGCTCTCTTTCCCGGTCA
Source organism: Candidatus Zixiibacteriota bacterium (assembly GCA_030597645.1). Classification (GTDB taxonomy): domain Bacteria; phylum Zixibacteria; class MSB-5A5; order JAUVRN01; family JAUVRN01; genus JAUVRN01. Next base: position 5,964 of record JAUVRN010000014.1, on the reverse strand, counting down.
GGGATCACAGTGTGTCGGTATGGCGCACGATCTGTACGATGCCGTCCCGGCGGCTCGTGACGTGCTGGATCGCAGCGAGTCCGTCCTCGGATTCCCGCTCAAACAGATCATGTTCGAAGGACCGGAGGAGACACTGGTCCAGACCGGTCATGCCCAGCCTGCCATTTTCGCTCACAGCCTGGCCCTCTGGGCGGCGTGGGGTGAGTCACGACCCACATTTCACTGGGCCGCCGGCCACAGTCTCGGCGAGTTCTCCGCGCTGACGGCAGCCGGCGCCTGGGACTTCGAAACCGGGCTGCGGTTGGTGCAGGTGCGTTCCGGTGCCATGCAGAAGGCTTGCGATGAGCACCCCGGAACCATGGCGGCACTCACTCAGCTGCCCGCGGATCGGCTCGAAGCGCTGCTCGACGAAGCGCGGGCGGGTGAGATTCTCGAGGCGGCCAACTTCAATTCCGATGGACAGATCGTCATCTCCGGTGAGCGTCCCGCCGTCGAACGAGCCGTGGAGATGGCAGGCCGGTACGGGGCCCGTCGCGCCACTCTGCTCAAAGTCGGAGGGGCATTCCATTCGCCGCTCATGGCCGGGGCCCAATCCGAGCTGGGTGCCGCGCTGGACGATGCGGATATTCGACCACCGGACTTTCCCGTGCTGCTCAACGTCACGGCCAAACCGACGACGGATCCCTCGGAGATCCGGGCGCAGCTCAAAGCTCAGCTGACATCACCCGTGCTGTGGCAGCAGACCATGCTTCGTTTTGGCGAGATGGGTATGCAGGAGTGCGTGGAGATCGGCCCGGGGAAGGTGCTCCAGGGACTCATGCGCCGGACGCTGCCCGATGCCGGGCGGAGTGGCATCGAAACGGCGGAAGACCTCAGTGCCGTGACCAGCGCGGCCTCGTTATCCTCATGATCGATCTTACCGGACAGAAGGCGATCGTCACGGGGGGCTCACGCGGCATCGGTCGCAGCGTGGTGCTGGCGCTGGCTGCGGCCGGGGCCGATGTTGCCGCGGTGGCACGCAATGCGGAGGCTCTCGACCAGCTTGTATCGGAGGGTCCGGCAGGCCACATACACCCTGTGGCCGTAGATCTGGCAGCCGAGGGCGCCGCAGAGACCACCCTGGCCGCGGCCAGAGACAAGCTGGGCACCGTCGATATTCTCGTCAACAATGCCGGCGTCACACGCGATGGACTACTAGTGCGCATGTCAGCGTCAGACTGGGACACCGTCTTCGATCTCAACCTCAAGGCGGCCTTCCTGTTGACTCAAAAAGTAGTGCGCATTATGCTCAAGGCGCACAAGGGAGCGGTGGTCAACGTGGTGAGTGTGGTCGGCCAGATCGGAAACGCCGGTCAGGTCAACTATACCGCGGCCAAGGCAGGTCTCGAAGCATTCACCAAGAGCTGTGCACGTGAACTGGCTTCCCGACAGATTCGGGTAAATGCCGTGGCCCCCGGGTATATCGATACAGAGATGACCCGCGCCATCTCGGATCAGGCCAGGCAAGCCATGCTGGCGCAGGTCCCACTGGGTCGCGCCGGGACGCCCGAGGATGTGGCGGACGTGATCACGTTTCTCGTGTCCGACAGGGCGCGTTACGTCACCGGCCAGGTTTGGCGCGTGGACGGTGGCATGGTTATGTAAACGGAGGAAGGCATGTCGGAAACTGAACAGAAAGTAAAAGACATCATCGTGGAGCAGTTGGGTGTCAACCCGGCCGAAGTCACCGACGCGGCTACGTTTGATGGTGATCTGGGTGCCGATTCGCTCGACATCATGGAGCTGGTGCTCGCGTTCGAAGAGGCGTTCAAGGACGAAAGCGGCAAGTCGCTGGAGATTCCGGATGACGATGCGGCCAAGATCAAGACCGTCGGCGATGCCGTCAACTACATCAAAGAGAAACAGGGTGTCACGACCTGAGCTCCGCCAAGGGTCGCCCGCATGAGTAAACAGTGCCGTGTGGTCGTGACCGGGATGGGTGTCATTACATCCATTGGCAGCGATCTTGCATCGTTCTGGGAAGGATTGCTGGAAGGGCGCCGGGGCGCCGGCCCGGTGACACGCTTCGACGCGTCGGCCTATTCCTCGAGGATAGCCTGCGAGATCAAAGACTTCGACGGCGCAGCCTATTTTGATCGCAAGGAAATGCGGCGCATGGACCCCAGCTGCCACTACGGTCTGGCGGCGGCACAGTTGGCCGTGGATGATTCGGGCCTCGCCCTGGAAGCAATCGACCAGTATCGGTGCGGCGTGATCCTGGGGTCGGGCATCGGGGGCATTCACACGTTCGAAACCCAGCACCGGGCGCTGCTCGAATCGGGTCCGCGCCGGGTCTCCCCGTTTTTCATTCCGATGATGATCATCGATATGTCGGCGGGTCTTTCGGCCATGCGGTTCGGGTTCAAGGGACCCAACTACGCCACGGTTTCGGCGTGCGCGTCGTCGGCACACGCTCTGGCCGACGCGTTCCGGACGGTGGAGCGCGGCGATGCCGACGTGATGCTCTCCGGTGGCACCGAGGCCCCCATCACCGAGGCGGCCTATGCGGGATTCTGCGCCAACCAGGCGCTTTCCTCGCGCAACGACGATCCGGCCAGCGCGTCTCGTCCGTTCGACAAGGACCGTGACGGCTTCGTCATGGCCGAAGGCGCCGGGATGTTGATCCTGGAGTCGTTGGGCCATGCGACCGCCCGCAACGCGCACATCTACGGCGAGATTATCGGCGCAGGAATGACCGCCGACGCCTACCACATGACGGCACCTGAGCCGGACGGCCAGGGGGCCACTCACGCCATGCGAATCGCCCTGAGCTCGACAGGAATCGAGCCGCAGGACGTTTCGCACATCAACTCCCACGGTACCTCAACCGGCCTGGGAGATATCGCCGAAACCAAGGCGATCAAGAATGTGTTCGACGGCTATGCCAAGAACATTGCCATCAACTCCACCAAGTCGATGACCGGGCATCTGCTCGGAGCGGCCGGCGCGGTGGAAATGGTAGCTGTGATGAAGGCTCTCGAAACCGGTTGGATTCCGCCCACCGTCAACCTGGATCAGCCCGATCCGGAATGTGACCTCGAGTACACGGCCCACACCAAGCGTAAGGTCGACCCCGAGGTGGCGTTGTCCAACTCGTTCGGTTTCGGCGGCCACAATATTACGCTGGTCGCGCGTCGCTTCCACAACTAGCGCCCGATCCGGTTGCACCGACCGGATCGGCCGCGCTGGCGGCTGTACGACCTCACCAGCATAGGCGTGCACCCGTGGTGGGTGTCGCGCGAATGGACTTATGTTACGTCGCCTGTGGCAGCGCCTGCGTGGTTCGCCGGACCATAAGCTGGCGGAACTCGAACGGCGTCTCGGATACCGATTCGGTGATCGCCGTTACCTGATCGAAGCGGTAACGCATCGCTCGTACGCCCGCGGCGTCCGCAATGACGAAATCGACTCGTACGAGCGGATGGAGTTCCTCGGGGACGCCGTTCTGGGTGTAGCGGTCACCGAGTACCTTTACCGCCGCTACAAGAGCCAGCGCGAAGGCAATCTCACCAAGATCAAAGCCACGCTCGTCGACGGGCGGTCCCTGGCCCAGGTGGCGCGCGACCTGGGGCTGGGCGAGTTCATCCTGCTCTCCCCCGAGGAGGAGCAGGGCGGTGGCCGGCGGCGCCGGTCCATCCTGGCCGATGCCTGCGAGTCCCTGTTTGGCGCCGTGTACCTGGATGGGGGGCTGGAGGCTGCGCGACGCCTCATCCATCGGCTCATCATCAGCCAGATGGATCGCTTCCTCACCGACGTCAAGCAGATCAACTACAAAGGCGAGCTGCTGGAGCACTACCAGGGTGAAGGACTGGGCATGCCGCGCTACGAGCTGGTCAGCGAGATCGGTTCCGACCACGACAAGATGTTCACCTTGCAGGTGAAGATGGAGGGCAAGGTCATCGGCCGCGGCTCCGGCAGGAGCAAGAAATCGGCGGAGCAGGACGCTGCCCGCGCGGCCCTGGAGCACCTCGAGCTCGAACCGCGTTTGCTGCAAGACTACGATCAGGCTTGAGCGGACGCATTACCTCTCCATATACAAAAAGGCCCGACCATTTGGCCGGGGCGTTAGTACGCGCGTATCAGGCCATCAGCACTCGAGGTTGAGAAGACTGTAGCACCCGTCACAGGGGAAGTCGCCGCCCATGAATGCGGTCCTCACCAGGTAGATGATGTCCCCGGAGTCCACCCTGCTGTCGCAATTCACGTCTGCGAGTGCGCACGGCGTGGGCAGAGGCTAGGGAAACTCGCAGTACCAGTTCGTTTCGTCTGTCGCACAGCAGTGAATACAGGGCTCGCAGGAAGGTCCCCAGCCACCCTGGAAAATGTACCTCACCAAAGCGATCACATCGGCCGAGTTTACCGTGCCGTCACAGTTGATTTCACCAAACATGGGGTGGTAGGAGGGCATCGGGCCTCCCCTGAAGATGAAATTGATCAGGTAGATGATGTCGGCGCTCGTCACCGACCCGCTCTCATTGACGTCGCCTGGTACAGACAGACCGAAGCAGTCGACGAACACGAATCTCAGTTGGACCGTGCCCGTATAGACGTAGTCTCCGGCGGCCGTACCGTCATCGTCCGCAGCCAGGGCGGAGGCAAACAGCGTTACGCGGCTTTGAGGCGGTGGCAGAGGCTCAGGAATCCAGCTCACCGACCATCCCGGTGCCGCGTTGGCATGTTCGCCATCGGATCCGACTGCGGTGTGAGACACGTACAGGCGCCCCGCGGAGTCAACCGATGCCTGAGTACGGTCCGCGTCCACGAGTAACAACGTGCCCATCGTCCGGCCGGAATCGTCCAGAGCAGCCAATTGGAATCCCCAGCGGCTCGCGCCCGGCTGTTCTAGTCCAATGGCGATGTGAACGGGCTCGGGTGGGCAGATGCTCTCGTCGACGAACCAGAACGGCGGGATCGCTTCGATGTTCAGCAGGCCCGGTCCGCCGTTGAGGGTGAACTGATCGTGACAGCCGGCGTCGGCGCAGGTGCCTTCGCCCGGGGCGCCGGTCTGTCCGGCCGGCGGGCCGGCGAGATTTGCCCAGGTCAGGGTGGTGAGCGCTGCAGGGAGGAGGACCCAGAGAGACAAACGGACAGCACGCATGTGATACCTCCAGGCGGAGGACGTGGTTTAACCTGCCCCCAAGTTAATAGACCGTGCGAGAATCGCAATGGGGAAGTCAGGACGGAGCACCGCGTTCACCTCCTCCGGCTGCGGCCAGGGGAGGCGGATTCGTTGAACGACGGAGACCCTACTTCACCCCGTACAGCGGATAGAACTTGGCCTTGAGGTAGGTGATCAGGGGCTCCGCGGAGAGCGGTTTGCCTGTGACCATCTGGGCCAGCTCCGGCGCCGGATAGCGGCGGCCGTGCACGTGTATCTTGTCCTTGAGCCAGTTGCGCAGCGCATCGAATTCGCCCCGGCTGAACTGATCGTGCAGGTCGCCCAGGTCGGTCTCGGCCTGTGCGAAGAACTGTGCCGCGTACAGGTTGCCCAGCGCGTAGGTGGGGAAGTAGCCGAACAGGCCGGCGCTCCAGTGCACATCCTGCAGGCAACCCTGGCGGTCGTCGGGCACGTCGATGCCAAAGTAGTTCTTGAACTTCTCGTTCCAGGCCGCCGGCACGTCTTTGGCCGCCAACTCGCCGCGAATCAGGGCGAGTTCCATCTCGAAGCGCAGCATGATGTGCAGGTTGTACGTCACTTCGTCGGCTTCGACGCGGATGTACGACGGCCTCACGTCGTTGACGGCAAAGTGGAAATCGTCCGCGGACACACCGCTCAGCGTCTCGGGAAATGCCTTCTGCGCCGCCGGGTAGAAGAAGTCCCAGAACGCCCTGCTGCGGCCGACGAAGTTTTCCCACATGCGGGACTGCGACTCGTGAATGCCCAGCGAGCAGGCTTCGCCGATCGGCATCCCGAACTGATCGGTC
>JAUVRN010000403.1 GCA_030597645.1 Candidatus Zixiibacteriota bacterium | reverse complement strand
GACGATGAGCCATAAGAACGAAATACTGGGGTCCCGCAGCGCTATCCCCGTGCCTATAGCCGGGATAATGAGGAGAAGGCTCGTCATGAACTTGACGTTCCTGCCGCCACAGATCGCTATCATGAACGAGTTGGGAATCCTCAACGTCGCCCCGGACAATCCGGCGACCGCGGGGAGCAAGAACAGCAGGGCACGATAGGCTGGATCGTCGTAGCCCTGGCCACCGTTCATGAAGGTGAAATTGAACAGCTCGCCGCCGGAGCCGAAGTGGAGTTGCTGGATATACTTGGCAACCATGCCCCAGTAGATCCATACCGCAAAACCCAGCAGCAGGTTGGGGATGGAGACCCGCAGGTTGCGCTTGGCTATCCTCTTCCCTTCCCGCTGCCAGAAGCGCTCATCCTCAGGGTCCCAGTAGTCAGGCCAAGTCTTTTCCTGATTGTCAGACGTCATTCATACACTCCGCTGGTCTGTCCGGGGCTAGTTGTTTCTTGGCCGGGCCTTGCTCCACGGGGTACTCGGATCCCGTATGGTCTTGCGATCCCAATTCCACATGACTTGCTGATAGGGCCGCACGATATAGTTCAGCGGGGCGACCACAAAGTGTATCAGGCGGGAGAACGGGACTATCAACACGAGGGCGAAGGCACCGACGATATGAAGCTTGATTACCCACGGCAGGGCAAAGACTGGTGCGGTCTCAGGCGACAGGCGCACCAACGACCAGAGGTATGGCGTGAGGTCGGCGGCGAACCATGACGAGCCCCAGCGAAACCCCAGCGCAATCCAGCACCCCAGGCCCACCTGGGCCAGCAGCAGTACCTCGAGGACGATATCCATGGGGGTGGTAACCGCCCGGATGCGTGCATTGGTGAAGCGCCGGTACATGAGCCCGACGAGCCCGATGAGCATGCTCAACCCGAATATGAAGGCGGTTACCTCTAGGGTGATCAGCCGCAGCGGAATGCGGTTCCAGGCCAGCGTGGCCTGCGGGAGGAGAAACGCCATCAAATGTCCGAAGAACACCACCAGAATGCCGAAGTGAAACGGAATCGTGCCCCAAAAGAGCTGCTTGCCCTCGAGAAACTGCGACGAGAGCGACGAGACAGTGAAGCCCTTCTGGCGGTAGCGGTAGGCAACTCCAAATATGAAGACCATCACCGCGACGTAGGGGAAGGCCACGAAGAGAAAGGTGTTGAGTACGTTCATGACATCCCCCCCGAGGGAGCCGGGCGTCCGGCATTGTCTTCGATGTCCAGTTCGCGCCCGAGCGATTGCAGGAAATCGTTGTCCTGCTCGGGTGGCTTCCAGTCGGAGAGCGTGAAGTCTTCCTTCAGGACCTCCAGCAGGGCGGCCAGCGGCGCGCGAAACATGGTGCCCCTGTTAGCCGAAGACGCTATCAGGGTCTTGTAGTGCTTCTGGTACAGCTTGTTCCGTTGCTGGCAACGTTGTGATCCGAACTCGGCGATCATCTGATGGAGCGCGGGGTGCAACAGCTCCTCGACGAGTTCCGCAACCAGATCCTCATCCTGCCACCGGGCGATCAATCGCAGCACGGTGGGTAGATGGTCGGCCAGCTCGGTGCCGCAATAGATGCCGGCGTCGGCGTACTCCCTACTCAGGTTGACGAACAGTTCACCGCGCTTGTAGTCGTCCCCGAACATGACGTAGCCGACCCCCAGGGTGGTGATCGCCTGCACGTCGAACGACCGGGTGAAGATCTCCTGGATCTCGTCCAGTGCCTCCTCCGTGTAGGTCCCACCTTCGGTCTGCGTTTGTTCCACGAACGGCTGGAGCTCCGCGGCGGCCAGGGGATACCGCACCTCGAGCAGGTCGTATGCCTTCTGCACTTGCGCCGGATAGTTCGCCTCCGGATAGTCGAACAGGGCCGCGAGGTAGTCGTAATGGGCCAGGCTGCGCATGACTCAGGCTCCCCTCTTGGCCGTACCGGCCTTGAAGCCGAACCCGGTGCTGCCCCGCACATCTCCGGTAAACTCCATCATTTCGATGGCCTCCTCACGGTGAGCGGCGGGGATGACAAACCGATCGTCGAATTTGGCGAGCGAAGTCAGGTAGTAGATGTCGTCGGCCGTTTGCGGCGTAAGGCCCGTGTCGGCGAGCGCCTCCTTCACGGTACTCTCGGCCACGTCGCCCACGGTGATGGAACGGCGATGGAGTCGAACAGCCATCAACTTCTTCAGGCGATCGCTCACCTGGCCCGTATGCCCGGCACTGAACAGGTTGGCCATGTATTTGAGCGGAAAACGGGCGTCGTCGATGGTCCCGAAGAGTTCCTTGGTGCTGGTGTCGTACAGCCAGCTGTCCGGCCAGACTTTCCCGACCGGGTTCATCTTCTTAGCCTGCTCCTCGTTGTCCACTTCCTTGACGGACGCCATCACCGGAAGCAGCGGCGGCACGTAGAACAGCATCGGGAGCGTGCGGAATTCCGGGTGGAGCGGGAGCGCCAGGTCCCATTCCTTCACGAACTTGTACGTGGGGGAGGACTGGGCCGCGTCGATGGTAGAATCGGCGATGCCGTTGGCCTTGGCCGAGGCGATCACCTCGGGGTCGAAGGGATCGAGCAGCATGTCCATCTGCCGGTCCACCACGTCGCCGTCATCGGCCGAGGCGGCTGCCTCGATGCCGTCGGCGTCGTAGAGAATCACCCCCAGGTGGCGAATACGACCAACGCAGGAATGCATACACGCCGGGGCGTGTCCAGCCTCGAGCCGCGGATAGCACAGAATGCACTTCTCGGACTTTCCGGTGCTCCAGTTGTAGTAGGTTTTCTTGTAGGGGCACGCCGTGACACACATGCGCCAGCCACGACACACGGACTGATTGATGAGGACGATGCCGTCCTCACCTCGCTTGTAGATCGCGCCCGAGGGGCACGACGCCACACACGCCGGATTGAGGCAGTGGTTGCAGATTCTCGGGAGGTAGAAGAAGGCGAGCCGCTCCATCTCGAACATCGCCGCCT
>JAUVRN010000158.1 GCA_030597645.1 Candidatus Zixiibacteriota bacterium | reverse complement strand
CGGCGCGGTCCGAGCGACCTTGCGGGGGAGGTCGCGCTGGCGGCACGGGCACCGATGGTTGCGGCCGTATTACTACGGCGACCGGCTCTACTATGGCTGGATGCGCGCTCCGCTGGGGTGGTGGTACGCCACGCTGCCCGTGGGCTACGCGACCGAAGACTACGACGGCGAGACCTACTATTACGACGATGGGACGTACTACCAGGAAGGCGAGCAGGACGGCAAGAAGGGCTACGTCGTCGCCGAAGCCCCTCCGGGTGCCCAGGAGGTCACCGGCGACGCGTCGACTCCCAACCCGTACGACACGCTCCGCAAGATGTGTGATCACATCCAGACGATGAAAGCGTTCAGCTTCACCGCCAGCGCGTCCTACGACGAGATCATGGACTCCGGCGAGAAGATCCGCCTGTCCGATCGGCGGTCGCTGTTCTTCACCCGGCCCAACAAAGGCAAGGCCGAGATCCGCGGCGACCAGAACAACCGGCGGGTGATGTACGACGGCAAGATCATCAGCGTGTGGGACCGGACAAAGAAGACCTACTCCACCATCCCCATGCCTGCCACGCTCGACGCCGCACTGGACAAGCTGACCCAGGAGTACGGCGTGACGATGCCGCTGAGCGAACTGATCCGCGCCGACGCGTACGACGCGATGTCTCGGGAGACGCAGACGGGGCAGTACGTCGGCCTGCACACGATCGCGGTCTTCGAATGTCACCACCTCGCGTTCACGCAGGATGCGATCGACTGGGAGATCTGGATCCAGGCCGACAGCAACCCCGTGCCGCGGAAGATGGTCATCACCTACAAGCGGCAGCCGGGACAGCCCCGCTACGAGGTCCTCATGCCGCGTTGGACCGCCGGAGCGACGTTCCCGTCGAATTTCTTCGATTTCACCCCACCGTCCGGATCGAACAAAGTCGACATCCTGCCCGTAACGCCGTCGACCAGCCCGCCGGCCAAGAAGCCGACCTGACGCCGGGCCCAGACGCCCGGGCCGGTTGTCGCAGACAAGGAGCCTCCGCCATGAGAAACCTGATATCGCCCCGGGCCGCGGTGGCCTTGGCTGTCGGTTGCACGTGCCTGCTGGCGGCCGGGTGCAGTTCGGGCCCGGTCAAGGTCGCCAACCCGGACTACGTCGCCTGGGCCGCGTTCGCACCGGGATCGACGGTGACGTTTGAGGGCGTCCAGAAGACTGACGCCGGCAAGCAGCGGCTGCGCCTGACCGAAACGCTCCTCGCCAAGGACGCCGAGAAGGTCGTACTCGCCCGGACGATTCAGCCGCTCGGCGGCCGAAAACTGGCCCCGCCGAAGGTCCGCAAACGCGCCGAACTGGCCCGGATCGACCCGGCCGACCACCCGGCCACGCACCCCGAGGCCCGCATCACGGAACTGGGTGAGAAGGACCTCCAGATCGCCGGCAAGACGGTCCGGTGCGTCGTGCGGGAAGTGCAGGTCCACGCCAAACTGGACGACTTCGTCGCCACGGAGCAGGACGTGCGGATTCGCGTCCACCGCAGCGACGCCGTGCCGGGCGGACTGGTCCGGGCCCACCTGTGGACCCAATCCGACGGCGGAACCTTCGAGGTGTCCGGCCAGGTAGTGACCTACCGGGCCATCCGGGAGGACCGACGATGAACGGTTCAAATCAACGCACGGTCCGGGCGATTGGCCGGGGCCGGTGGGCATGGCCTGGTCCTTCTGCTGTTGGCGGCTTTGGGCGTGGGCGGATGCCTGGAACCGGTGACGCTGGGTACGAGCTACACGTCCCCCACCCGGTCGGCCAAAGGTATGGTGGTGATCCTGCCCGGCATCGAGGGCGAGAGCGGCGCCAACCGCGACATCCGCCGAGGCCTGGAAAACGCCGGTGTGCCGTACGCGCTGGCGATCTACCGGTGGGGCTTCCCCGTGCCGGGGATCGGGATGCTGGTCAACCAGACCGACGCCGCCGGCAACCGCCGGGCGGGCGCGAAGCTGGCCCAACGAATCGCCAAGTACCAGACGGACCATCCCGGCAAGCCGGTCTTCCTCATCGGGCACAGCGGCGGAGGAGGGGTAGCCGTGTTCGCACTGGAAAGCCTCGCCGGTATTCCCGGCGCCCGCCCGATCGAAGGGGCGTTCCTGCTGTCGGCGAGCCTCTCGTCCAACTACGACCTGAGCGAGGCCCTGCGGATGACCCGTCGCGGGCTGGTGAACGTGGCCAACCCCGAAGACAACCTGCTGAACACCGGCACGGCCATGTTCGGGAACGTCGACGGCGGGCACGGCAACTCGGCGGGGCGGACGGGCTTCCATGGGAGCCACCCCAGGGTGTTCGAGCGTCAGGTTACGGCGGCGAGTTTGGGTGTGGTGGGCCCGGCGCACTTCGTGGCCACCAATGGCCGGGTGATCTCCCAGCGTGCGCCCGCCTGGCTGCAGAGCACCACCTGGCCGCCCCGCGGCGCGCCTCGGTAACGGCTCCGCCTTCCCGCCGGGAGTTGCGGGAGAAGGCACGGAAACGACGCGGGTATGCGACATCCCAGCAACTTCAGTGGAGTGAGAAAATGATCCAGCACAATAGTCAACGCTTGCAGAGCATTCTCTGGGTCCTACTGCTGTGCACGGCCGGGTGCGGCATCACTCGCAACCCCGTGCCGGTGGAACTGGCCGACAAGGCACAGATCCCCGGCATCCCCAAAGCGCGGGCGCTCGCCGGCCTGCCAAGCCCCGCATTCCAGCAGACGTTCATCGAGTCGATCCAGCAGGAGGGCGATGCGTTCAAGACGGGTCCCAACGGCGAGCGGAGTTACGATTTTCTGGCCCTGTCGGGCGGCGGGGACAACGGCGCCTACGGCGCCGGTCTGCTGTGTGGGTGGAGCAAGGCTGGCACACGTCCCAAGTTCAAGTTCGTAACCGGCATCAGCACGGGGGCGCTGGTATCGACATTCGCATTCCTCGGCGAAGAGTACGACGACCAGCTCAAGAAGGCGTTCACCACGACGAGCACGGCCGACATTATGCAGGGCCGGTCCATCCTGGTCTGGCCCTACAGCGATGCGATCAGCGACAGTGCTCCCCTGGCCAGGATGATCGCCCGGTACCACCCCCAGGAGATGCTGGAAGCCGTGGCGCGGGAGCACAAGAAAGGCCGGCGCCTGTTCATCGGGACGACGAACCTCGATGCCGATCGATTCGTCATATGGGATATGGGTGCGATTGCCGCCAGCGGGCACCCCGATTCGATGAAGCTCTACCATAGCATCATCCGGGCCTCCGCGGCGATCCCGATCGTCTTCCCGCCCGTGTACATCCCCGTCGAGGCCGACGGGAAGCGATACGACGAGATGCACGTGGACGGGGGCGTAAAGGCCCAGGTGTTCCTGGGTGGGATACTCCTGGACATCGCCGAGGTTGTCCAGGCCACCGGCTTGGACATGGCGCGAATGAAGCGACGTGTGTTTATCATCCGCAACGGGAAGATGCGACTGGGCGCATCACGGCTGAAGCCCAAGATCGGCGTCATCGCCGGCAAGACCGTCTCCTCGATGATCAACTTCAACGCCGTGGGCGACCTGTACCGCATCTACCTCGTAGCCGCTCCGCGTGGGACCGAATTCAACCTGGCCTTTATTCCGGATGACTATGAGGGAAAGGCCAAGGAGGCCTTCGACCCCGTGGAGATGACCCGGTTGTTCAACACCGCCTACGAGCAAGCGAAGGCCGGCTATTCATGGCAGAAGAGGCCCCCCGGGATCTCCGACGAGATCTGCGAGCGCCTGACGAAGTGAGCGGGTGCTCCAGAGCGGGACAGACGGATCGGACCGGCGGTCCGCGAGTACCGGTCCAGATTCAGGGCTAGGCGGAGCTTCAGGAATGTAAGGAGACGATCTTGATGGCCGAGGCATCACCCACGCGCGACGCTGACTCGTCCGCGGAATCAGAGGCCGCTGTGCTTCCGGCAACGTCGGCCGCCAGACCGAGGCGATGGTCCGCGCACCGCACGGCGGGATTGCTTGTGCTCGTGCTCTTCCTGGGTATCGTCACCGGCGGCTCCTGGTTCGGCCTCCGCTACATTGAACGTCAGACGCGGGAGAACACCGGCGATTCGCTCCACATCGTTGTCGCAGAAACGCAGGAATCGCTGAGGGCGTGGTACCATGCGGAGAGGGAGTATGTAGAACACTTCTCACGGGACCCACGACTGGTGGAACTTACTCGCCGCCTTCTGAAGCTTCCTCGCGATCATGGGGCCATGCCGAATGGTGGCGTTTCAGACGATCTCCGCGCCTGTTTCCGCGAACGAGGCATGGGACACGATGATCTGGGCTTCTCCCTGGTATCCCCGGAGCGCACCAACATCTTCTCGATGCGTGGCAAGGATCGGGGCCCACTGGGGTCTTCCGTTGACAATCACGCCCGTCGTTCCGAACGTGCTCGGAGACCTGTTCAAGTAGCCAGGTCCCGGGATTCGAACGCGCAACGCTGAAAACGAGACAGACACAGGGCCAAGGGCCTGTTGCCGCAAACAGTGGAGCGAAACAATGACTCAGCACAACGGCCCAATGAGAGATGCCGGGTGGAAACGCGCGGTGCGATCCAGAACCGTAAGGAAGATGAGGATCTAGTCAAAATGTCCGTCCGATCGATATTCCTGTTGGTTTTCTTCATGTTCACGGGGTTGCTGGGAAGCCTTGTGTGCGTCTCCTACGTCTCCGCACAGAACCAGAAGAAGTTGGCGGCGAGCGAAATCCGCCGGTTCGAGTCCTACAAGCTGGCGGACGAGCTGCGTCAGAGTTCTGATGATCTGACACGCATGGCGAGGACGTACGTTGTGACGGGCGATCCCGCGTACGAACAATACTTTTACGACGTCCTGGCTATTCGCAAGGGTGAGAAGCCGCGCCCGGAGAACTACCAACGGATCTACTGGGATTTCGTGTTGGCCACCGGGGAGAAGCCGACGCCGGACGGCAAACCGGTGTCGCTGCGGGATCTGATGCGGAAGATGGACTTCACGGCAGAGGAGTTCTCGAGGCTCGATGAATCCCAAGCCCGTTCCGACGAGCTCGTGCGTCTCGAAGAAAAGGCAATGAACGCGGCGAAGGGCAAGTTCGGCGACGGCTCGGGCAGATTCACGATCGTGAAGGAACCGGATCTGCCGATGGCCCGACAGATCATGCACGGCGAGGAGTACCACAAGGCCAAGTCCAAGATCATGGAGCCGATCAGCGAGTTCCTTGCCATGGTGGATGCCCGAACCGCGAGTGAAGTGCGGAGCTTGCGGAAGAAGGGATACGTTCACGCGGGGTTTATGCTGGGCCTGGCAGGCATGGGGCTGGCCTTCACGCTGGGTGCGTGTCTTGCACTCCACCGACGGTTCATCGTCCCCATTCGCAAACTGGTCGTGGCCGCGGATCATGTGGGGGCGGGTCAGTATGGCAAGCAGGTCGAGCATGCTTCCTCGGACGAACTCGGCGAGTTGGCGTCGGCGTTCAACCACATGACCAGCGCCATCCAAGGCGACATCCTCGAGCGGGAAAAGACCGCGACTTCGCTTGCTGAGGCGGAGCAGCGCAGCCGG
>JAUVRN010000377.1 GCA_030597645.1 Candidatus Zixiibacteriota bacterium | reverse complement strand
CGTGGTACCGGTGGTAATAATCTGAATGGTGGAGTAGATCATCCACACGACGAAGATCGCCGAGATGGCCGCCGCGAGCGGCACGGTTCCCAGTTGGCCGAGAAAGAACGCGTCGGTGATGGAAAACGCCGTCATGAGAATCATGGACAGCGCCGAAGGCCACGCCAGCGCCATGACGTTGTGGAGAATCGGACCCCTGGTCCAATCTCGATCCTGGCGTGTATCCAGCAGAGACATCAGTCGGGATGGATGATCAATACAGCCCGGGCGGGCGAGTGGATTCGTGGAGGATGGCCGACAAGCTCAGGACTGAATCAAGAATGGCTTCTACCGCGATCGGCTGCAAAGGATGCAGCCTGTATCAGGCCGTGCGCTCGATCATGTCGAGAAGCGCGTTCAGCCCAAGTCTGTATCACGCCGCGCGTTCGATCATGTCCAGAAGCGCGGTCAGCCCAAGCCTGTAACTGTCGGGGCCGAATCCTGTCACCACGCCCCGCACGGCCGGAGCCACGACGAGAGTCCTGCGAAACTCCTCGCGGGCAAACACGTTGGTCAGGTGGACTTCCACCGTGGGCACCGTCACCGAGCCGACTGCGTCGCGCAACGCGATCGAGGAATGCGCGAGCGCTGCGGGATTGAGCAGGATTCCGTCGAACGACCCACCCGCCTGTCCAATCCAGCCCACGAGTTCGCCTTCGTGGTTGGATTGACGGCACTCCACCTGGTGATTCCGGCGCTCCGCTGCTGCAGACAACATCGTGTGAATCTCGTCGAGCGTGGTCCGGCCGTACACCTCGGGTTCCCGCGTGCCGAGCAGGTTCAGGTTGGGACCGGAGAGAACGAGTACGCGTGCCATGTGTGATTAGATAGAGATAACCGTCGCCGTGGGCCAGTGTCTAGACGCACGCGGCCCAGCGGTGCCGCGCGCTCTCCAGCGCCCGTTCGACGCCTGTGCTGAAGCGCACTTCGGCAATCACGGGATCTCCAGGCTCCTTCAGAAGCACCCACATGCGCCGGCCGCCTTTGACCTTTTTGTCGCGGCTCATGGCCCGGTCCAGCTGTCGGAAGGTCGCGCGTGGCATAGCGAGTTGGGGAAAGATCCGCCGCAGCAGCGCGAAGACGCGGTCGCGATGAACCGCAGCCAGTCGTAGCCGATCGCAGGAGAGCTCCAGTGCAACCAGCATCCCCATGGCCACGGCCTCACCGTGTGTCAGTTTCCGATACCCCTGGGCGTTTTCGAACGCATGCCCGAGCGTATGTCCGAAGTTGAGGATACGCCGCAACCCCAATTCCCTTTCGTCGGCCTCTACCACTCGTGCCTTGATGCGAACACATGCCGCCACCAGTGACGGCTCGATCTCGGGCCGTGCGGATGTGCGCGCCAGCGACCGCTCGAGGCGGGTCAGGATAGCCGGACGGGCGATCAGCCCGTACTTGACGACCTCGGCCAGACCGGAGGCGACCTCGCGACGCGGCAACGATGCCAGCGTCTCCGTGTCGCAGATCACGGTGACCGGTTGCCAGATGGCGCCCACGAGGTTCTTCCCCGCCGCGAGGTTGACGCCCGTCTTTCCACCCACGGCGCTGTCTACCTGTGCCATCAACGTGGTGGGCACGTGCACCAGGGGGACACCCCGAAGATAGGTAGCCGCGGCAAATCCGGCTGCGTCTCCCAGCGTGCCGCCGCCCAGTACGACGATCGGGTCGTTTCGCTCCAGCCGGTGGCCGGCAAACCGGTTATGCAGACGAGCCACGTGCGCGGGTGTCTTGGCGCGTTCGCCGTCGGAGATCACGATGCGGTACACGCGAAAGCCCACCGATTGCAGCGAGTGCTCCACCCGCGCCGCGTACCGGCGGCCGATGGCAGCACTGGTCACCAGTGCGGCATTGCGGCCGGACGCCAACCGCCGGCACAGCGTACCGACGCTGCGGCACAGGCCGGGGTGAATGTGAACGGTGTAGGAACGTGAGCCCAGGCGTACCCGGACGTCAGACACGCGCCGGGTTTCCGGGGATGGACTTGAGAACCTGCTCGACGATCTCTTCGATGCCGGACTCATCGGTTTTGATGGTGAGGTCCGCCTTGGTGTAGCCTTTTTTGCGTTCCGAAATTCGTTTGTCGTACACCGCCTGGAATTCCTCCAGAGACCGCGCGCCGTCGAGCAGCGGCCGGGAGGTGTCCGCTGCAATGCGCGCAAACAGGGTCTCGGGCGCCGCTTCCAGGTACACGAGGAAGGCGCTCTTCTTGACTGCCCCGGAAAGCTCGGCCTGCGTGAGAGCGCCGCCACCCAGCGAGATCACCACGCGCTCCAGCATCAGGGCGCGTCCGCCCGCCTCCAGCTCCAGCTTGCGAAAGTACTCTTCGCCGTCCTGCTCGAAGATTTCTGAAATGGTTCGGTCCTGCTGGTTGGTGATGGCGCCATCGAGATCGACGAAGATATACGACAGGCGGTCTGCCAGTTCCTTGCCGACACTGGTCTTGCCGGCACCCATGAAACCGCAAAGACAGATCCGTTCCGGAAAACTCTTCATATACGAAATCTCATTTCAACCTGCCTGCGCGGAAACCGTCGGCCGGTCCAGAGCTCAAATGAAGCGGCAGCCTGCTCCCAGAGCATAGCATCACCCCCTAGAACGAGCCCATATTGGCGCTCCGCCCGCGCGAGAAAGTCGGTCTTGCACCCATAGATGATATCGTACGCTATCTGCCCACGCTTGAACCGAATTTTCGGGGGTATAATCCGTTGTGTGCCAGTGGCTTCCATGCCGACAGGGGTGGCGTTGACGATCAGTCGAGCCTCCTGGAAGGCCGCCCGCCACGAAGCCGGCCTCCCGAGGGGTTCACACGAGACCGGAACACCCGGTTTGAGTGCCCCGGCCCAGTGCACAAATTCCATGGCCCTGTGGGGTCTGCGCGCAACGACCTGCAGCGCAGTGATCCCCAGGCGCCGGATCATCACCCAGGCGATGGCGCGGGCGGCTCCGCCCGTGCCGAACATCAGCGCGGAAGAACCGTGCAGACGGGCGGCGTAGCGCAACAGCGGTAACGCAAAACCGATGGTGTCGGTGTTGGCGCCGAGCCAGCCGCCGCGCGTCCGGACGACCGTGTTGACGGCTCCGATCTCCCTGGCATCCGGTGCCAGAGTGTCGAGCAAGTCGATGATGGTTTCCTTG
>JAUVRN010000019.1 GCA_030597645.1 Candidatus Zixiibacteriota bacterium | reverse complement strand
GGCCCGCCACCCGGAGGCGGAAATCTCCATCCGCTGGGTCGGGGTGCTGGGCATCGCGACGATGATGACCGGCGACGTGGCTGCGCAGGTCAGCGCCGCCGGCAAGGCATTCAATGCGGTCTTTGGCATGGACTACGCGACCGGCGTGCTCATCGGCGCAGGCATCGTGGTTGTGTACACGTTTACCGGCGGTTTTCGAGCCGTAGCGTGGACGGACCTGCTGCAGGGCGTGCTGATGGTGGCGGCTATGGTCATTTTGCCGTGGGTGGTGATCGGCAGACTGGGTGGCCCCGGGGCCATGATGGCGGACCTGGCCGCGCAGTCAGAAGGACTGGTGCGGCTCGACGGAGGCAACACGTTACGCTTCGCCATCGGCGCCATCATCGGTTCCCTGGGGATCGGACTGGGATATCCCGGCCAGCCGCACGTCATCATACGCTTCATGGCCATGCGCGAGGAGAAGGCCATCAAGCAGGCGCGATTCATCAGTCTCGGCTGGGGCTTCCTCGTATTCTCCGGCGCTATCCTGCTGGGCCTGGCTACGCGGGCCCTCTTTCAGGAGCTCCCCGACGCGGAGGCGGCCCTGCCCATCGTCGCAGTCGATATGCTCCCCGGTGTGCTGGCCGGCATGATGCTGGCTGCCATTCTCGCCGCCATCTGCTCCACCGCAGACAGTCAACTGCTCGTGGCGGCCTCCGCCATTGGGCACGACATCATCTACAAGGTATTTGGCAAGGAGATGCCGGAGCGCACGCGCGTGGTGGTGGATCGGATCTCCGTGATCGCACTCGGGATCGTCGCGCTGCTGTTCGCGGTGGGTGAAGTACGCGTGGTGTTCGACTTTGTGCTCTACGCCTGGTCCGGTCTGGGGGCCGGCTTTGCTCCGGCTCTGATTCTCAGTCTCTTCTGGAAGCGGACCACGGGCAAAGGCGTGGTGGCCGGTATGCTCGTGGGGCTGATCGTCACGGTGGCGTGGAGCAACACCCCCGCGCTCAAAGCGATCGTCTACGAGTTGGTGCCCGCGTTTTTCCTGGCCCTGGCGGCCGTGTACCTGGTCAGCCTGGCGACGCAGCGCCGGACTTCGCAGTAACGGCGCTGCCTGACACCAGAGTCTAACGGATTGCTTCTACTGAAACAGCTCCATGCAGCTATGGAAGTGGTCGTGGAGGTCGCTGAAGGCGCCCTCGATTGCCTTGGGATCGTCCGCGGCACACGCCTTCTCCAGCTCGGCCAGCGAAACCTCCATCAAGTCCGCCTGCTTGACCAGGTCGTCTTTGGCGTCGGCATGCTTGGCCGGCATCTCTGCGGTCTTGAGTGCCGCGATTCTCTTCTTGAGTTCGGGACACGCCTCCGCTATCGCGGCCCAGTTCTCGTTGGGCAGCGCGCGATGCTGGATCGGTGCGATCGCGTCGTGCAGCTCGACCACTTCGTAGCAGATGCCCTTCAGAGCGGCATCCACCCGGGAGGTGGCGTGATGCACGGCCAGCACGGCATCCACTATAGCTTCACCGTCCTTCTTTTCGACGGCCTCGCCATACTGGTCCATAGCCACATCAACGTTCTTCAGCGCTTTGTCGTAGTCCTCGGCCACGTCCGCGTACCCCTCGGGCAGCGTGGCGCCCTCGAGCGCCTTTTGCCCGGCCACGAAGTCCGGGTGCATCTTGCTCAGTGCGTCGATGTCGGCTTCTTCGACGGGACCGTGCATGGCCTCGTGCATGAGATCGTCAAACGCTTCCATCTCCGGGAAATCGGTCTCTTCACCCGCCAGTGCTGTACCCGCTACGAGCGTCAAAGCCGCGACCAGCATCACTACGTGTTTGAAACGGAACATGGGTGCCCCCTTGGGTTCGTTGGAATCGTGATCGTCAGTACGGACTAATACATGTCAAAACGATGTCGTGGCAGCAAGCCATTATGCCACCGATTGGCGACTTCCACGCTTGGTCAGCGGCTCGCCCTTCTTGCAGAGTGGGCAGTCGGCTGGATCCCAGGCAGCCGCCTCCACACTGGCCAGCGCCTCCAACGTATAGTCGAACTTGGTCTTACCGCCGGAACGATCGAGCAACACGGTCAGGCCCATGATCTCCGAACGGTAACCTTCGGCCATCGCGACCACCTCCCTCAGGGATCGGCCGGTGGTGAGGATGTCGTCGCAGATCAGGATCCGTTCACCCGGATCCAGTGCAAACCCGCGCCGCAGTACGCGCTGGTCGCCGTCCGCCTCCGCGTACACCGCCCGGCTGTCGAGCTGTCGAGCCAGTTCATACGCGATGAGCGCTCCACCCAGGGTCGGCCCGACCACGGTCTGTATTTCGCGCCGTGGGAACAGCGCGGCCATGCGCGCGCACAGCTCCGTCAGCACGTCCGGGTGCTGCAGGACCATGAACTTTTCGAAGTAGACGTCCGAGTGCCGGCCGGACGTCAGCAGAAAATGTCCGCGCAGATACGCGCCGGCACGCTCGAACACACTCAGGATCTCTTCACTCATGAGTCTCATCCTTCCAGGCGACGCAAAACGCCTGGGCCAGTTCATCGGTGTGCGAAAGCGAGAGTGCAAACCGCGCGCTCCCGGCTTGTTGGAGTGCCGTACCGTGCAGCCGCAGCGCGGGCGCTCCACGATCGTTGGTCACGACTTCGGTCTCACGCCAGACCACGCCCTCGATGCCCCACTGTCCGAATATCTTTCGTACGGCTTCCTTGGCGGCAAAGCGAACGGCCAGCGACGCCCAGGGTTGAGACTGCATCTGACAATAGGTCCACTCGTCCCGGGTAAACAGCCGCTCCGCAAGTCGAGGTGCACCGCCCTCCAGCGCTGCGCGCACGCGGGCGATCTCGATCAGGTCCGTGCCCACGGTGATCTCCGTCATGGCCGACGCAGAATGTGGATACCGGATGTGATGAAGTCAAAAAGAATCCGCTTGCCGGATCCCCTACGCATGGTAAATTGCAGTCAAAGAGAGGGCGCGGATCTAAAAAACCTCTAACGATTTGTAATTATGAAGGGAGTTTCTCGACCCTGAACCGACGCCGTGACCCGGGCGCTTTCTGTGTCCGGCAGCGAAGGTGAAAAGTGGAAGAGTGACTTTAAATTCCTTTACCGTACTGTACGTTCGGGAAGGTTTTTTACATACCGCTCTCTCTTTTTTGCATGATCATTCCAGAGCGCGGCGACCGCCGCGCTCTTTCTGTTGGAGCAGGCTTCTTGAGCTCTACACGGCCGCGAGGACGCCGTAAAAGTTGGAATCGTGCAGCGGTGTGGCCACCGGTTTGGTCACATCGCGGAGGTTGAAGTCGACCAGGTCGGGGCGTCCCCCGATACACAGGTTGACGAATCCGCTGAGCCAACGTGCGAACGCCTCGTTGGCGTTGACATCGAGATCGAGCCGGCGACCCTTGAGCGGATACACGCGCCCGTTCTGGTCCACCACCAGGTCGTTCACCAGCGGAAAGAGCGACGCGACGTTTTCCTTGGCCTTCTGCATGCGCTTGGCCACCAGCGTATGGCCGAGCTGAATCTTGAAGTGGTCAGAGCAGAGCGAAAACGCCTTGAGCACGGAATCGAGATACTCGGGATTGGTGAAGTCGTAGCCGAGTGCACGCTGATTCTGGGCTGACTTGAGTGCCCGATCGATAGTGGATCCGATAGCGCGCAGGGTCAGGTTGAGCGCGTCGGCGTCAAAACCGGTCTTGCCGTGTACGAACAGTACTCCGCGCACGAGCCTCCGCACCAGGCAGGACTGCTTGTCGAAGCAAAACTCCACCTGCTCGCCCGGCTGCATCTGCTGCGCGAGATGAACGAGGCGCTCTGCGAGATTGTCTGCGAATTCGGGAGTCGATGCAGCCGGAAGAAGCGGGTGCAATTCCCGGCGGCCTACATCCAGTACGGCACAGCCTTTGATGCCGGGTACCGCCTTGATCTGAAGCAGGTAGTCGCGCATGCTTACGTCTCCAGCGCCGGCAGAAACTGCTCGAGCGTTTCATCGGGGTCTGCGCCGGGTGACAGTTCGGCGCCCCAGTATTTACCGAAGTGACGCACGAGGAGGTAGTTGCTCTCGCGGCCACGTGTGATCATCTGCGCGAATCGCTGCGATTCGGCGGTCTCCCAGAACTCGATGAGTTCCGCGGCAGCCGTAAACAGGCCGGCGCTTCCCGATCCCGGGATGCCCGAGTCATCGGCGGCTATGAAATCGCCGCTCTTGGACACGATGAATAGCCGCAATACGCCGGGTACCCTGGAGGCGGGATGCCGGGCGCCTTCGCCTGGCTTGACTACTCCGGGCATGGTGACCTTTGCCTTCGAGGCCTGGGGTAAGACGCCGGACAGATCGATCTCCTGCTGTTCGACGCGCGTGTGTACGGCGAAGTGCTGGCGCTGCAGGCAGGATTCGAGCTCTTTTTGGCCCTCCGGAGATTCGGTTTCGGCCTCCCAGAGCTGCTCTTCCTTGAGGACCACCTGACCCGCGAGCACCACGCACGTGGTAACACGCGGGCGTGGATGGACCGCGAACTCGGTCTGAATCTGCACCTTCTCGTCTTCGAACTGCACGGCGGACAGGCGCCCATTCGGAATAAACATAGCGTACGTACCCCTTCATCTGAGTTATCGGCCGGTGGCTGCCGGGCCTGAAGCCGAGAAGAGACTGCGGGAACGGACGCTCAGGCGCCTGGGATGCCGGGCCTGCTGCTGGGGTTAGGCGGAAGTTATGAGGGCCCGGGTGACCGGAAGATGGGGATCAGGAGGGCCCGTGAATGCGGCTGGCGATGCGCTGGGCCCGCCTCCGATAGCAGGCAGGCACGAGCACGCGCACCGGGAAGAACGGGGCCGTCCCGTAGTTGCCGAGCATTATGCCAATATCGTCCGACTGGAGCTTGGTGGGGATGTCCTCGTTGCGCAGGGCCTCCCGGAGCATCTCTGCAAAGAGACGGCTGCGCACCTCGCGCAAGGTGACGAAGCGATACTGGCCGGCTTCGGGTTCGAAATCGTCCGGCTCTTCGTCCGGATCGATCATCGCTATTCCGCAGTCGGGGCAGGTCGGGATGCCGTCGGGCAGTTCGAGGGCACAGTCGGGACAGATTCTCATAGCGCTGGACCGTTCGCGGGGACGGTGAATTCTATCTGAACATACATGCGTTGCTTATCGATCGGTTGGTCCTTTCCCTCGGGCGGCCCGCCTCAGGCTGCCGCCCGCACCCTCAATGTCTCGTTCCGCGGACCGTCTGTCAAGGTTGCACCACGCCATGAGCAATGCCGTCTTCACGTGGCCTCCCGCCGCCTCGAGGAGCTTTGCCGCCCCGGGGGCGGACACCTCGGCCAGTTCCATGACCAGGCGCAGCGAGCGGGCCCTCAGTTTGACCGATCTGGCCTGCAGGTCCACCATCCGGTTGCGGTACGTCTTGCCGGTGCGAAGCATGACCGTCGTCGAGAGCATATTGAGGATAAGCTTCTGTGCCGTACCGGCTTTCATCCGGGTGGAGCCGGCAATGACCTCCGGCCCGACGTCCGGGGCGATCAGCACGTCACAGACGATGCGGCCCCCACCCCGTGGGTTGGTGCAGATGAACACGGTCTTTGCCCTGCGTCTGCGCGCCTCCTCCATGGCTGCCCGGGTAAAGGGTGTACGCCGGGAGGCGGCCAGGCCTATGAAGAGATCACCTGCTCCGACGCTGTGCTTCCGGATCAGTTCACGAGCCGTTTTGGTCTCGTCCTCCACCCCCTCGCGTGAACGGATGAGCGTCCGGTTGCCGCCGGCGATCAGGCCGATGATCCGCTTGGGATCGGTGCCGAATGTAGGAGGACACTCCGCGGCGTCGAGCACACCCAGGCGCCCGGACGTACCGGCTCCCGCGTAGAAGATCCTGCCGCCGTTGCGCCACACGGCCTCGTATATGCGCGCCGCCCGACCGATGGCCGGCAGTACCTTCCCTACAGCTCTTACCGCCTCACGGTCTTCGGTGTGAATGCGTCCCAGGATCTGCGGGACCGATTCGAGATCGATGTTCCGTGTGCGGGGATGGACGGATTCGGACGTCAAACTGGCCAGTTCACGGGCCACCTTGATCAACCGCTTTGAATGGTACAAATGTTGACGTGGCACGAACGTTAAGATTGCAGCGCGGCCAGACGTGCGCGAGCATCTTCTAGCTCTTCGAGTCCCTCGTCGGCATCGGCCCAGAGATCGACGAAGTACTGGTACTTCTCGATCGCCTTGCGCGTCCAGCCGGACTGCTCGTAGGCGCGGGCGAGCTGGTAATGATACAGCGCGATCAGTGGAGGACCTACCATGGCTTCTTCGTCGTATTCTGATGTGAGATTCTCCAGTATTGCCACCGCTTCACCGATCTGCCCGGTCTCGAGGTAGGCTATGGCGAGAAAGTAGTTCTCCGAGGGGTCCTTGGTGGGATCAACTTCGACGATCCGCCCCCACCGCTCGATGGCCCCGGCATAGTCCGCCCTGGCCACCAGGCACATCGCTTCACCATCCAGCCAATCTGACGCTTCAGGAGTACCCGCGTCGGCATAGCGCTGCCTCGCGTCGCCCAGCAGCGAATCCCCGGCCGCATGATTGTCACGGGAGTACTCCATAAAGGCGAGAAAACAGTGAAACTGGTCCGGATCCTTGGGATTGAACTTGGCGAGCATCTCTTGTGCTGACCGACCAACCTCGACGGCCCGGTCGAGGTCGTCTCGCGTCCAGGAGGTGATGGCCTGGGAGATGAGCTTGAACAGAGGCGCAACAACTGCTTTTTCCAGCCGATCGGCCGCAAGACCGTCATCCAGCAACTGCATGGCGTCCGCGAGTTCACCGTGATACGCCGGTATGGCCGCCAGGCGGGTGCGACCCTCCGCCCGGACGTCCCGGTCGTTGCTGGTGGTCAACGCGGTGTAGCAGCTGTCCGCCCCCGCCCGATCGAGCATCAGCAGATACATGTCGCCCAGCTTACGAAGGGAGGCGAAGTAGTCCGGCTTGATCTCCAATGCGCGGCGATACGATTCGGCCGCTTCCCGATAGTGCCCATTGTAAGCGTACAGATCGGCGCGGGAGTCGTAAGGATTGGGTTCGTCCGGGGCGAGTTCGAGATACCTGTTGATCGACTGAATGGACTTCTCGAACTGATCCTGCCTGTTGTAGGCGTAGGCCAGTTCGTTGTGCACGAGCTTGTCGAGGGGATCGATCTCAGCTACGCGTTCGAGGTAGTATATCGTGCTGTCGTCGCCGTGCTCGGCACCGAGAAGCGAGCTGAGCTGGCGATACGCGGCTTTCTCGTCGGGGTATTTGTGTACCAGCTCTCGATACAGATCGATGGCGCTGTCGTTCTGGTCGTCGCGCATGAGCCTGAGACCGTGAATGTACATCTGTTCTATCTCGCTGGCGTGTTCGGAGTGCGCACAGGCCATGTCCATCCAGTGCTTGCGTTCATCCATGGAACCCGAGCCGACTCCCGCGAGCCTGTAGTAGGCCATGGCGAACGTGCTGTCTGCGGCAACCGCCTTCTTGTACTCGGCAGCGGCCTCACTGTTGAAAAGCTTCTGTTGCAGCTCACGGCCTGCAAGATAGTACCGGTAGGCCTCCGTGGAATGCGTGGTGACGTCGGCTACGCTGCGATCGACGTCGGCCCCCGCGCTCACAGGAATGGACAGATGGCCCCGCACTTCGTCGCTGAGTCGATCCACGAGAACGAAAATGTCCTCCCCCTCGGCCCCGTTGATGCGGTGTGACCCCACGTTGTCGCCGCTGGATGTCTCCACCAGCTGCGCGGTGAGCACGATGGAAGGCTCCGTACGCAGAATACTGCCGGTCAGCATCCACCGTGCGTCTGCCTTTTCAGCCACCTGCGTAGCCATGTCCTGTGTGACCGAACGATCGCCGGTGTGTCCCAGCTGCTGGAGCAGGTCGTAGAGGCGTTGACTGCTGACGACCTGCACACCGTCCGACTGGGACAGATCCGTAATCAGCAGGTTGGTGGCGATTTCACCCAGTCGCTGCTCGTCACCGGGATCGGTCAGGTTGTCAAAATACATCACGGCGAGGCGATTCTGGGCAGCCACCGCGTTTTGTGTAGATGAAATCTCCAGCTTCCATGGTTTCAATACGACTACGACCACCAGCGCGATGGCCACCAGCACACTGGGAATGAGGATGGTCGCCAGTGGGCGTGACCGCGACTTTTTCTGCGCGGATGAGGGCCGGTAGGCCGATGAGACAGCGGAGCCGGAGTCGCGCTCGAGGAGCTTCAGATCAGAGATCACGCCGGAGGCGGTCTGGTAGCGGAGCTCGGGGTCCTTCTCCAGCAGCTTGTTGACTATGCGCTGCAATTCGTCCGGCACGTCGGCCTTGTAACGCGCCAGTGGTTCCGGTGTCTCGTTGGCCGTGGCATAGCGGATGGCATCCGTGAACGCTCCCTGGAAGGGGAGCCGACCAGCGATCATTTCATACAGCATGACCCCCAGCGAGAACAGATCGGAACGACCGTCGACCTGGTCGCCGCGTCCCTGCTCGGGCGATTCGTATTGCACCGTACCCACGGTGGTGCCGGCCTGCGTGTCGGTGGTCGCGCGGCCCGTCTTGGCCAAACCGAAATCGAGGATCTTAACGCGCCCTGACTTGTCGATGAAGATGTTTCCCGGCTTGATGTCCCGGTGGACAATGCCCGCATCGTGCGCGGCCGCCAGGCCCTCGCATACCTGGTCGGCGATCCGAACGGCCGTGTCGAGCTTGATATCGCCGGCCTTGATGCGCTCATCGAGCGCCTGACCCTCGATGTACTCCATGGCGCTGAATGGTTTGCCCTCGAATTCACCCAGCTCGTGTACTGTGATGATGTTGGGATGATTGAGTGCCGCGGCAGCCGTAGCCTCGTGCTCGAATCGCGATTTGAACTCCGGATCGGCACTGATGTGCGCGGGGAGGAACTTGAGCGCCACTTTGCGCTTGAGCCGGGTGTCATCGGCCAGGAACACTTCACCCATGCCGCCCTGCCCCAGTTTATCCGTAATCGTGAACTGTTGAACCTGTTGTCCGATCATGTCCCTATGCTCCCAGTTCAGCCAGACGCTGCTGCGCCTCTTCTACCGCCGGTAGTCCGGGGTCTCCGTCAGCCCATCGATCTACTACATATTTGAAACGTGATTCCGCCTTTTCGGTTTGGCCCTGAGCCGCATAGGCCTGACCCAGCAGCAGTTGCGCGTCCATGAAATAGACGGGGTGCTGGAGAGCAAAGCCCTCTATGGCCGCCGTGTAGCGCTCCAGTAACGGAATGGCCTCTGCAGCCCGACCAGCCGCAATGTAACACTGCGCCAGCAGGCGGTCGCTCTCCGGTCGGATGGTCCTGCGGCTCAGCTCGGCCGCTCTTGCAAACTGCTCTGCGGCCAGGTCGTATTCCCCCCGCGCCAGGTGCACTCGACCCCACGCATTGGCATAGAGTGCCCGCTCCAGACCGGATCCGCGCCGTTCAAGGAGTGATTGCATGCCTGCCAGGAGCCCGGCAGCCTCGTCTACCCGTCCGGCCTCCACGAGTGCGGAAGCCACCAGACTTTCGTAGTGCAAGACCGCATCGGGATAGATGCGACGGCTTTCGCGACCGGCTTCCCGCGCCACGGCGATGGCCTCATCGTGCCGGCCCAGGTGAGACAGCGCCTCGGCCTTGCCCCAGTACTTGAACAGGTACGCCCGCTGCTCGAATCCTTCGAGGCGGTCTGCGGCCAGGCCCTGATCGAACGCGCCCAGGGCCAGGGCAAAGTGCCCCCGGGACAGATGAACCATGGCGATGCTGATACGGGCGCCCGCGCGAGAGCTCGGATCCGAATGGGTCAATAAGACACGAATACAACTATCTGCACGAGCGAAATCCCCGGTACGAACAGACGCGACGGCCATAAGAAGCAGGGTATTGCCGAAAGTCGGGTCCTGCTGTAACGCCGTGCGGAACGATGCGATGGCCTCCCGGTACCGTCCTGTAGCCAGCAGTATCTCGCCACGCGAATCGTAGGGATTGGCCTCCTCCGGCACCAGCTCGATATACCGATCGATAGTTTCCAGCGCCTCGTCGTAACGCCGAGCGTCCTTGTAGTAATACGCAAGCGCATTCAGGTGTGTCTTGGCCAGCGGATCAATGCTGAGGATCCGCTCGGTGTAGTAGATGGCACTGTCGAGCTGATTCAGATGTCCCGAGTAGATGTAGGCCAAGGATGCGTAGGCTTCCTTGTTGTCAGGCTCCAGCTCGATGACGCGTCTCAGTCCCGACAACGAGGCCTGATAATCCCCTGCATAAAAGTCGGACAGGGCCATGATGTATGCCCGGTCCGCCTCGCGAACGCGGTGCGAGTACCTCAATGCCTTCCGCACCCATGCGGAGCTGCGCGGATCGTTAGCCTGGCTGTTCGCCAACCAGAACCAGGCCATGGCAAACGTCGAATCGAGCTGAGTGGCCCGCAGCCACTTGTCCCTCGCCTCGGTCCGATATAGCTGACGGTTGAGCTCAAGACCTTCCAGGTAAAGCCGGTACGCTTCCTCGGAGTGCGTCATAGTCTCGGCCAACGATCGACTGGGGACTGCGGTGACGGCATCCTGACCGATGAAACCCGCCCGCAACGCGGCAGCCAGTCGGTCCACCTGGCTGAAGATCTCCTCCCCCTCTTCGCCTACTATACGCTCGGAGGTTTCGACCTGGCCCGAAGCGACATCGATCACCTGGGCCGTCATCACCAGGCGGGGCTCGGTCTGCAGAATCGTGCCGGTCAGCATCCATTGGGCGTTGGCCTTGCGTGCCACCTGTGATGCCATGTCGCGATCGATGCGGCGCGTGCCTTCTTTCCCCAGCTGCTTGAGAATGTCGTAGAGTCGCTGGCTGGAGAGCACCCTGAGGCTCTTTGACTGCGAGAGCGAAGTAATCAGCAGGGTGGTCACCATCTCACTGAGCCTGGAGCGATCCTCCGGATCCTGGAGATTGTCGAAGTACATCACGGCCAGGCGATCTTCGGCGGCCAGGGCATCCTGGCTCGGTTTGATCTCGAGTTGCCAGGGCTTGAACACCAGGGCAGCGACCACGGCCAGAATCACGATGGCGGTGGGGACGAGAACGGGCAGAACGCGCTTCTTCCGGGGGCCCAGTGGAGCGGACACCGCCGAAGCTGGAGGTGCGGATGCGACCGCGGAGTGCACGGATGACGGGTGCGGCCCCGAAGTTCGCTTGAGCAACTTGAGGTCGGACACGACACCGGGGGCAGACTGGTAGCGCACCTCGGGATCTTTCTCCAGCAATTTGGAGACGATCCGCTGCAGCTCATCCGGCACATCGCTCTTGTAGCGGGCCAGCGGCTCCGGGTTCTCATTGGCGATGGAATAGCGAATGGCATCTTCGAACTCACCCTTGAACGGCCGCTGCGACGTGATCATCTCGTACAGCACCACGCCAAACGAAAACAAGTCCGATCGCTGATCGACCTTGTCACCTCGGGTCTGTTCAGGCGACTCGTACTGCACGGTGCCCACGGTCGTTCCTTCGCGCGTCTCCGTGGTCGCCCTGCGCGACTTGGCCAGCCCAAAGTCGAGGATCTTTGCGCGCCCGTTCTTACCGACCAGGATGTTGGCCGGCTTGATGTCCCGGTGCACGATGCCGGCCTCATGGGCCGCACTCAACCCCTCACAGATCTGCTGTGCGTAGTCGATGGCCTCGGTGAGCGTCAGCTCGCCCGATTTGATGAGCCGGTCGAGGGTCTGGCCGTCCACCAACTCCATGACGATAAAGTTTCGACCGGTGTGTTCCCCGAGATCATAAATCGTAACGATGTTGGGATGATTGAGTGCCGCGGCCGCACGCGCTTCGTGCTCGAACCGTGCCTTGAACTCCGGATCCTGGCTGTAGTGCGGCGGCAGAAACTTGAGCGCCACGTTGCGGTGCAGACGCGTGTCCTCGGCCAGGTACACCTCGCCCATGCCCCCCTGGCCGATCTTCTCGGTGACCCTGAACTGATTGATCTGCTGGCCGATCATGGTACGTCAGGATTGAAGTTCAACAAGTCTCTTGCGAGCGTCCTTCAACTCGTCCAGTTCGACATCTGCATCTTTCCATATGTCGAGGAATTCCCGGTACTGTTCGATCGCTTTGTCCGCGCGGCCGGACTTCTCGTACGCCACGCCTAGATGGTAGCGCAGCAGCACCGATTCGAATGGCGCATCCCAGCGTGACTGATCATACGTATCACCTGCGGATTCGTATGTGCTCACAGCATCGCGTAAGCGCCCGGCTCCCGCGTAGCCACGACCAAGCCAGTACTGACCGTAGAAGTCGCGATGATCAGACGCGGAGCGGATAAAGTACTCCAGCGCGCGCGCGTAGTCCTCTTTGGCGAAGGCGTTCTCGGCGACGGTGGCAAAATAGAACTGAGAATCACTCACGGGGTCGGAGATCTCAAGGGACTTGAGAGCCGCCAGCAGCGAATCGCTCCGTTCGATCTGCCCGGCGCGCGCCTCCCAGACCGCCACAAGCGACAGCGTGAGCAGGTTCGCAAAACCGGTGGGATCCATCGCCTCGGATATGGCTTGCATCCGGGACGCATATTCGCGCATGGCGTCCAGATTGCCCAGGTGCGCGTACACGTTGGACAGCGTGCCGATGCTGAACATGAGATTCATCGATTCCCCGAAGTCCTCGCGATCCCGCTGCACCGCCTCCCGACCTCGCCTGAGCGCTTCGCTAAACGCTCCCTGATGAACAGCGAGCCGAACCCGCCAGCGACGACTGTTGGATCGCAGGTCCGGGCTGGCGTGACTCAACAGCGGCCTGCTGAGCTGGTCGGCCTGCTCGTACCGGCGCAGAAACATGGTCATGGCCACGGCACCACGGTAGGCCGAGACAAAGTTGGAGTCGATCTGGATGGCCTTCAAGAAGGACTGCAGGGAAAGCTCGGCCTGGCCGCTGTTGCCGTACAATTCCCCCCGACTGTCATACGGGTTGGGCTCGTCGGGCTCCAGCT
>JAUVRN010000085.1 GCA_030597645.1 Candidatus Zixiibacteriota bacterium | reverse complement strand
CAGAGGGACAAAGCCGATCTCACCTTGGATCACTCCTGCCTGCGCACCGATCCAACCCTTCCATTCCGCTCCCGCGCCGGCATTGACCCAAACGGGACCGCCCTGCATGGCATCGACCACGTCCAAATCTGCGATGACTCCAAGGGATACGTTTTCGATGGGTACACCCGTCAAAGGCAACATGGTCAGCTTCCACACCGCACCGCGCTGTAATCCCGGGGACTTCGGAAATATGATCTCATAGTCAATGCCGATGGTTGTGTCTGTCGTTGAAGCACTACCCCGGGCGACATCGGCCACGTACTGGGTATCGCCTACCACGATCATCGTATCGCGAGTCACGTTCAGTTCAGACTGAGCGCGGAAGGACTGGTTGCGTTCGCGTGAGCGATCCAAGGGCGTCATGTACGCGTTGAAGTACGCCAGCGAATCGCTGCCGGCCAGACGGGTGACCAGGGGTGATCCACTGGTGAGCCACTCCGTGCCATCGGCGTAGTTGTAGAATCCCGTGCCCGTTGTCCCCTGCCCTCCCATCTCCAGGCAGCTTGAGATCTGCATGCGATGCAGCCCCGTCGAGAGCGTATCCTCCACGCAATCATGCCACACCGAGGCGGCGAATACCTGGAGGTGGACATCGATCGGGCTACCGCCCTGGCCCGGATCGTTCTCGGCATCGTTGGAGGTGACTTCCAGGCGCCAGATGTGCTCGGAGGGATCGAGCAGACCCGTGGTGTGAAAGGCGATGGTCAGCACATCCGGCGGTGAACCTGCAGGCACTGCGCCGCTGTATGCCACATCGCCATTTACGGTGACGTGCGCGGGCCCCGCATGGTCTCCGGTAACGGTGACCAGGTAGTTGAGATCCGCAGTTCCGACCGAAGCGACGTGCAATTCGACTGTCTGAGGAACGCCAGAGATCGGATCCGCATGAAGATCGCTATACAGGATCGGAAACACGGCGATCACGGGGTTGGGGATCGGCAGACGTGTCTCTGGAATGATGACCCGGTAATCGTTCTCCGTCCATGCGCCCTTGCCCTCAACGGCGGCGCCCGCATGATGATCCTCCACGTAGGAGATGTACACGCCCGAATCCGCTTTCGCTGCCGCGGTGACCCACCCCTCGCTCAGGCAGTCGCCCGGCAGGCAATCCGGTGTGACCGTTCCCGAAATGTTTTGTGGTCGATCCCACGTGCGACCATCATCCGACGAGACGGACATGTAGATTTCACCGTTTATGCAATCACCAGGCGTTCCGATCGCGTCACGCGTTGCACAGTCCGTTTCTGTGGGCCCGTATTGCGTCCACACGGAAATGATGAGTTCCTCTGCGATCCCGTGCAGCCCCGCAGGCTTGATTGCAATGCTCGGTTCGGCGATGGCCAGGTTGCTGACACCGGATCCGCAAGACCACTGCCACCACCAGTTTTCGCAACCCCAAATGGACCAAGGCGCGGAGGTCACCATACGAATCTGACCCGATGCCTCGTCCCAGTGATAGAGATTACAGGGAAAGCTCTGCCCGTCCGCTGGGGCCGTGTTCCAGATCACGTGAAGATTGCCGTCGGGATCATACACCGCATCGAGTTCGACCCACATTCCCTCGGGATCGAATACATTGTAATTGGTGATGTTGACAAAGGGTCCCCACGTGAGTCCGCAATCGGTGGAACGGTAATAGCCGACATCCGCGTTGACCGGACTCACCTGGCTTCCCACGACGAGTGACACCTCATCGCCGTCGGCCTCGATGACGGCCGTGAGAAAACAATCCTGAGGGTGGATAAGGGTAGGCTGTGACACGTCCCACGATATGCTGTCGTTGCTGTCGTTGCTGCCGTTCTCGTGGATCATCCCCCGCCAGTACCAGACTTCGTTTGAATCACCCGACCACGTGCCGATGCCATGGTGGACCAGGTCACTGCCACAAATGCCGATGGCCTGCTTGGGCCAGATCGCCGCATCTTCCTCGTATTGAATGCCCGGCGGGTTGGGCGCCCGGGATGGTTGGGGGGCAAAGAAACCCCAACTGGGACCCAAATCGAGCTCGGCACACCAGTACTGGGGACCACCGGCGTCGTGGAAAATGACTACCGCCGCACCGTTCGGACGGTTGCGGACATTGGTAAACCCGGGGCGTCGGCCGGCAAAGCCCCCGTTCGCGAGCACCCAATAGCCAGGTTGCAGAAAGCGCACGGTATCACCGTTGTCGAGCGTGTAGGTCTGGGGACTGCCCGCCACAGGCACACGATTCCACGCTACGGTCCGAGTCGTCGGATCCGGGCTGAGGGCCCTCATCCAGGAGACCTGGATCTCTCCGCCCAGTTCGTCTATCTGCCTGCCCGTGCTGCCGTTGTGCTGATACTCGTACCAGGTAAAACCCATAAGGCGACTGCTGGGTATGGTTGCACTGAGTTGCCGGGATCGACCGACGGAGCGGGTCGGAGCTGAAGTAACCTGGAACGCCCGCGAATCGACTTTGACCGGCGGTAGCCTGTAGCGATAGCGCGGGATGTTGGACCCCCATGCCACATTGCAGAACAAGGCGAAGAGCGCGAGCACACGGAGAGCCTTCGACGGGACAGAAGGCATGGCGACTCCGATCCTTTCCGGGAGGAACTGCGGGTACGGGTAATATAGGGGACCCCGTCGCCCCCGCAAGGCTATGCTCGAAGGAGTTGCCGCTGCCAGATATCCCGGCCACTGGAGATCAGCAGCGGGTTCAGCGTCAGGACGCCGATCTTGCCAATGCTCTGCTCGAGGTACTGAATCTCGGCCAGCTTGGACTTGAGTTCCGGATCGGGAGGCAGGGTGACCCCCGCCTCCTGGGCCATCAGCTGCCCCTTGGCCTCCAGGGAGAGCTCCAGGTGAAGCTGGAGCAGCGCCAGCATATCCCCCACCACCAGCGGCGGGAAGTGACTGCGCAGGTTCTCCAGGAAGAACCCCACGTGGGTCTCCCCGATCTCGCCCGTGGTGACCGCCTCCAGCAGATCGACGTCCGCCTGCCAGCCTTCACCCAGCCACTCGCGGGTGGCACTCTCACTTCTGGCAAAAGTAAACACGATGATCGACGGGAGGACGACCAGCACAACCAGCGTACTGACCAGGGGCGGTAGTATGAAGTGGTTGAACACCGAGTGCATGACCACAGCCATCAAGAAGCCTGGCACGAATACCCACACGCCCCGACCCGGATGCCGATCGTGCAGGCTCTTGGAAGCGACACCGAACACCACGACCGTCGCCCCGTGCAACGCCGCCGTTCCGAAGCCGCGGACCACCCACACCAGCATGTTGTCGGAGGCGACCGCGTGGAGATAGTAAATATTCTCGATCACCGCGAAACCCGCGCCCACAGCAAAACTGTAGATAGCCGTGTCGACCAGGAATCCCACGCGCCCCGTTCGAATCACGAATGCTATGAGTGCACACTTGGCCAGCTCTTCTACCAGCGGCGCATCGTAGCGGGAGAAGATCTTGAAGTCGGGGCGGAGCCACCAGAGAATCCGTTCGTTGAGCCAGAGAGAAACCAGGGCGGCCACCACGCCGATGGCCAGCGCCCACAGCACGTTGCGGAAGGAGATGAGCTTGAAACTGTCGAGGAAGACGAGCGCCACCAGGAATAGCAGTACCGGCAACAGGCTGACCGCGAACTGGTAGATCTCGCTCACAGGATCTTCAGGGAAAACATCCACTCATCGGTACGCTGGGCGTTCTCTTCGAACGCAGAGGCGTAGCCGATCGAGAAGGTCATACGGTAATGCCACAACAACATGAATCGGAAATCGAGCTGTGCCCCGACGTTGGCGGGCGAGCGGCGGTATGTCTCGTCATCGAGATTGGTCACGAGTGCCGAGCCGAAGAGCGCCATGCGAATGCGCTCCCAGTGCAGCCAGCCGCGCCCGACATGGCTGAACCGCCACGGCGGGAGGTTCCACTCGAGCATGCCACGCGCATAGTTGGTGCCCCCGGTGCTGTTGATCTCGATACCCGGGAACGTGTAGAACTTGCGATACCTCTTCTCGGTGCGATGATCGACATAGTTGTTGCGAAACCCACCGAAGAAGAAGTTGGCCTGTGGATCCAGCCGCTCACCGCTCGAGTACCCCGCCGACGTACGCAGCCACAGGGACGACAGCGTGATAGGCAACGGTACACCGAAGTCCAGATTGTTCACGACCTGTGCGTAGGTCCGGTCCTTGACGAACTGGTTGTAGGAGATGAACTGCCAGCCAATGCCCTTTTGGTAGTCTACGGCACCCATGGCGGCGCGCTTGTTGCCGTATTTGATGTCGAAGCCCAGGGTCGCGAACTTGTCGAAGGATGTCGGTATATCCTGGTAAAAGGGCAACTCATCCAGATGGTTGTACCCGGCAATGGAGACGTTGTAACTCAGCGACTTGGGTGCGTCCGCGATCAGCACCTTGTCATATGCGAGACTCAGGACGTTGCCCTTGCGACTGCGGCGGGTCGGCCCGAACAGATCGTAGAAATCCGTGCCGTTGTGCGCGAGACTCAGAGTCCAGTTGCGATGCTGCCAGTTCCAGTTGACGTGCCACCGCTCCCTCTAGGTGAGCGATGTGTTGCCTGTGTAGGAGACCGCTATATCCGAGCGATGGGTCAGGATCGGATCGGTGAGTTCGGCCCGGAGTCCCCAGGCCAGATAGGTCCGGTAGCCCTCGACCACAGGGTAGATGGAGGCCAGGCCGATGTGACGGAGAGCACTGTACATGCCCGAGTCGGTAACCACGCTGTCGAGATTGATATCGGACGGTGGACCGAGCTGCCAGCCCTGTACTACGGGGTACTTTTCGGCCACCTGCGTGCCCAGAAAGGTCGTCGCGCTCACGTCCTCCAGCGGTGTCGACGGTACCACGGCCGGCAAGAAACCGTCACCGGTAAAGCGCAGCGCGATGATCGAATCTTCCCACACGGGAAGCGGGCGGAAAAAGCCGGTCTCTGCGTTGGTCATCGCATCGAGCGAATCGAGAGCGAGGTCGTACCGGAAGATGTTGGACACGCCCGTGTAATAGGACGACCCGTACAACTGGCGGCTGTCCGCCGTGAATACGAAGTTTTCCGGTATGCTGTAGCCAAACTCGTACAGTTCGCGGTAACTCGGGTTGTACTGCATCAGGCTGTCCATGTCGAACAGCGCCAGCACCTGTCGACCCCCGATGGACGAGAGGCTCGCCGACATCAGCTTGCCGTCCGGTGATATGTCCAGGTCGTACATGTCGCGACCGTCAGGCCACGAGTGGATCTGCTTCCAGTCATCCCATGGATACGGGATGCGCACAAGGGTCGAGAGGCCGTTGTAGTGACGCACGCCCCAGAGCGACGAGTCGGCCCGATTGAAGGCGAGGTCCCCCACGCGGACGTCCTTGATCAACGTACGTGTCTTACCCGATTCCGGATCGACCGCCACCAGGTCGCGCCACTCGTAGTTGTCCGTGGTGTAGAACAGCGTCCGGGAGTCTGGATCGTATGCCAGAGAGGTCACATAGTAGCCGGCGGGACCCTTGATCTCACAGATTCGCTCTATCTTCCCAGTGTTCAGGTCGAGCCGGGCGATGTGCGCGATATCGCCCGGGTGGTTGACCGCGGCGTACAGCCTGGACGTGGTGCTGTCGTAGCCGGTGCGGGAGACCGATCCGAGTCCCCGATGGGTCAGGTCCCAGTATTCTGTCACGGCGTACTGCCTCACGCTGTCGAGGTTCGTCCACTGGAAACGGTGCTCGAAGGCCACCCAGTCATCCCAGGCCTCGTCGAGGCTCACGCCGTAGACACGGTGAAACTGCGCCGCGAAGTAACTCCGCGATCCCTGTGACCGCTTGACCCACTCGATCAGACGTTCCGGCCCGTACTCGAAGGCGAGATAGTTCATGAAGCGCGTTCCGTACAGGTAGGAGTTTACCCCGCCTATGAAGTCGATCTTGGTCCCCTCCGACGCGAGACCCACCTGGTCATAGAAGCGCGCACTGTCCCGCACCTTGGCCCGGAACACCATCTCATCAAAGGCTCCCTGCGCCCGGCCGATGCCTCCGGCCATCCAGGTCTCCATGAATACCGCGATCCCCTCGTGGTACCACCGCGGTGCGTCCCGCCTCGGGGTGGTGAGGTATCCGTACAGCATGGACAGCGGGTTGTCGGCCGTCTCCCGCACCTTCCCGCCGAAGATCTTGCGGAAGAAACGGTCGCGGCCCGTAGAGCGATCCACGGCCACGATATGCACCAGCTCGTGACTCATGAGCAGGATCATGCGTTCGTTGGCCATCGTGGTCTCGTAGACGTAGCTGAATGGCGCCAGGCCGACAATGATCGTATTGCGCGGGGTCGCGGTGGCGCCTGCATTGGCGAAGTCGCCCTGATCGTGCAGCACCACGGTGACCTTCTCGGACGGTCGGTAATCGAAAAGTTTGCTGTGAAACGCCAGCGCGTTTTCGAAACACTGTACCGTGTACGGCGCGATGAAATGGTGCGGACCACGACTGTAGATCAACCGCAGATTCTCGGTCTCGAGCTGGTACAGCTGTGCCCGTGCGACCGGTGCAACCCCGATCGTCAGGAAGAGAAAGAGTATTCTGAGGTATCGGATCACGGGACAAGGAATCCTTCGAAGCACAATATGATACGGCGCGGTGGCGGTGCGCCACCGCGCCTTTTCTTTCTGTTGATCCGGCGTGCTCCGGCCTGCGCACCGCGACGGACGTCATCGGTACGCGTACCGGGCGCCGCAGGGTCTAGTCGACTGGGAACGCCTGGGCGTCGTCCAGCGTGATCATGGCCCGCATGGCTTCGTGATCGACCAGCAGACTGGCGAATCGATCATCCGCTGCCAAATTCTTCAGGTCGGCCTCGATCAAGTTTTGCACCAGCGACGCATCCGTCTCCAGGATGAACCGCTGAACAAATTCCATCTCGGCCATCTGGCGCATCATCTCGGCATCCACGGAGGCCCACCGATCAGGCGCCGCCAGGGCCGCATCGGCGGTGGCCTGCATCAGTGCGTTGTGCGTCAGTTCCACGAGCTGTGCGCGCTTCGATGCGTATTCCGCCACGTCCATCTGGCGCAGGCGGTTGAACTGCTGCACGTCCATCTGGCGAAGGCGGTTGAATTCCTGCACGTCCATCTGGCGCAGGCGATTCAGCTCGGCATCCGGGATCTCGACCCAGAGACGGTTGAACTCCTGCACATTCATCTGGCGCAGGCGGTTGAACTGCTGCACATCCATCTGCCGAAGGCGATTGAACTCCGCCACGTCGTACTGCATCAGCCGGTTGAATCCGGCCACATCCATCTGGCGCAGGCGATTGAATTCGGCGTCATCAATCTTATGCCGGATGAAATTGGCCACGTCCATCTCGCGCAGGCGGTTGAATTCCTGCACGTCCATCTGGCGCAGGCGGTTGAGCT
>JAUVRN010000035.1 GCA_030597645.1 Candidatus Zixiibacteriota bacterium | reverse complement strand
GCTGGATGCACGCACCGCGTCCCTACATGGACACGTTCGAGAAGGTCAAGCAGTCCACGGATCTCCACACCAACACGTTCTGTCAGCGTCTGATCCACGCCTTCGTCACGTCCGGAAAACTCGAAGGACACGTAGCGGGCCTGTGCCGCGAGTACGGCAGCCGGCTGAAGGTCATGGAGGACACGCTGGAGATCGAGATGCCCGACGGGGTCTCCTGGACCAGTCCATCGGGTGGACTGTTCATCTGGGTGATGCTGCCCGAGGGTTCCAACGCGGAGACCTTGTTGCAGAAGGCCGTGGAAGAAAAAGTCGCCTTCGTACCGGGCCGGCCTTTCTACCCGCGGGG
Organism: Candidatus Zixiibacteriota bacterium; assembly: GCA_030597645.1. Classification (GTDB taxonomy): domain Bacteria; phylum Zixibacteria; class MSB-5A5; order JAUVRN01; family JAUVRN01; genus JAUVRN01. The sequence continues at coordinate 9,928 of JAUVRN010000035.1, read as the reverse complement.
TGACGTCCGCAATACGTTCCGGTTGAATTTTTCCAACCAGACACCGGAGCGGATTCGCGAGGGGCTCAGCCGGCTGGGCCGGATCATTCGGAAAATGCACTAGCCTCAGCTCCGGTGGGTGCCGTAGTCTGCGTGCAGTCCAAGCTTCGGGCGCACCTTGCCATCTGGTAGGGTGGGCCCTTTTTGAGACCCGTTCTGAATCATGACGCCCTTCTGGAAATACTCGGCCCTCGGTAACACCTTCGTCGTGCTCCCGGCGTCACGTCCGGCCCGCGCCCGTCGACTGGCGTGGGTCGCGCGACTGTGCTCGGAACGAACCGGGATCGGCGCCGACGGTGCCGTGCTCGTTCACGCCGCGTCGCGGGGCCTCGCGATCTACAACGCGGACGGCAGCCGTGCATCGCTCTCCGGCAACGGGGCCCGCTGCGCGGCGGCGTGGTGGTTCGAGACACGGTCGCTCAGAGTCAGCCAGGTCAGATGGCAGACCGACGCCGGACGGATCCTCTGCCGGCAACGCGGCAGGCAGGTGGAGGTTCGCATACCGCCGCCGGCCTTTGAGTCCGCGGCCATACCGGCCCGAACGCGGGAGCCCGAAGTCTGGCGACAGACACTCATTCTGGGACACCGGCTCGGGCGGGTACGTGTGTGTGCGCTTTCCGTGGGCAATCCCCAGTGTGTGGTCTGGGGCCGTCCCCACCCCCGCAACTGGCGCGAAGTCGGGCAGGCACTGGAGTCACACACTCTGTTCCCTGGCAAGACCAATGTCGTATTCGTACGCAAGCAGGGTGACACCCTCGACCTGCGGATCTGGGAGCGCGGCGTGGGTGAAACGGATTCCTCCGGAACCGGTGCCGCGGCCGCTGCGGTGGTTGGTGTCCGGCTCGGGCGCTCACCGCGCCGGATCCAGGCGCGCATGCCCGGCGGCGCAATGGACGTACACTGGCTGGCCGGAGACGAAATCACCCTGACCTGCCCGGTGAAACCCGTGGCCGCCGGCACGTGGCGGGGTACGGGCGCTCCATGAGTTTGGATCTCAGGTTTCCCTCGTATGCCGAGGCACGCAAACTCGCGCGCCAGGGCAACCTCGTACCGCTGGTCGCCAGCATGCCGGCAGACCTCGAGACGCCCGTGGGTGTGTATCTCAGGCTGGCCAGCCGGGGGCGGGCCGCGTTCCTGCTGGAGAGCGTCGAGGGCGGCGAGCACAGCGCGCGGTACTCTTTTGTCGGCGTGAATCCCCGGGCCGTGTTCCTCGGATTCGGTGACCGTTACGAACTGCGGGAGGGACGAACACGGCGCGTGCTGACCGGCGACCCTTACGCACTGATCAAGGCGCAACTGGCCGACCGGCACCCGGTTCGGGTCCGTGACCTGCCCCCGTTCTCGGGTGGGGCCGTCGGCGTGTTTGGATACGACGTGATTCGCCGGCGCGAGCGCATACCCCAGAGACACGGTGTACACACCTTGCCCGAAGTCTGGCTCGGCTGGTACGACACCGTGTTCGCGTTCGACCACGTCCAACACCGCCTGCTGGTGGTCGCCAACTGGCACGCAGATCGACCCGATCGTGCGTCCTACGAGGCCACGATCACGGAGGCCACGCGCCAGGCCCGGCGCCTGAACGGATCGCTCAGGGTCACGGGATCACCGGTGCGCACCGGCCGTAGCCGGACCAACTTCGAAGTGGGCGCCTTCTCGCAGGCCGTGCGGCGGGCCAAGCGCTACATCAAGGCCGGTGACATCTTCCAGGTGGTGCTCTCGCAGCGATTCAGTTCTTCGTTTGAGGGCAACCCATTCGAGGTGTATCGCCGCCTGCGCCGGATCAACCCGTCGCCGTACCTGTTTTACCTCGACTGTGGTGGATTTCAGGTGGCCGGTTCATCGCCCGAGACGCTGGTGCGCGTAGAGGATCGCCTGGTCACGGTCTGCCCCATCGCCGGTACCCGGCACCGGGGCCGCGATCGCGCCGAGGACCTGGCACTGGAGCAGGAGTTGCTGGCCGATCCCAAGGAACGTGCCGAGCACCTCATGCTCGTGGACCTGGCGCGCAACGACGTCGGACGGGTCAGCCGGTTCGGCCGCGTGCGGCTGCCCGATTTCTTTACCGTGGAGCGCTACTCCCACGTGATGCATATCGTCAGCCGCGTGCAAGGCGATCTGCGTCGCGGTCTCGATGCCCTGGACGCACTGGGCGCCTGCTTTCCGGCGGGCACGGTCTCCGGCGCCCCGAAGGTGCGCGCCATGGAAATCATCGACGAACTCGAACCGAGCGGTCGAGGCCTGTACGCCGGAGCCGCGGGCTATCTCGATTACTTCGGCAACCTGGACACCTGCATCGCCATCCGCACACTCGTGTTTCATGATGGATGCGTGCATGCGCAGGCCGGCGCAGGTATCGTAGCCGACTCGGTGCCCCGTCGCGAGGAAGCCGAGACACGCGACAAGGCGAAAGCGCTGCTGGAGGCTCTGCATGGCAGGCGTTGACCGCGTGCTGGTGATCGACAACTACGACTCGTTCACCTACAACCTGGTGCAATACTTCGGAGAGATGGGCGCCGATCTCACCGTGGTGCGCAACGACGAACTCGACGTCGCCGACGTCGGCCGGCACCGGCCGGATGCCATCGTGCTTTCTCCCGGACCCGGTCGCCCCGCGAACGCAGGTATCACTTCGGAGGTGGTCCGCACCTGCTCCGGACACTACCCGATCCTGGGCGTATGCCTGGGGCACCAGGCCATCGGCGAGGTGTTCGGCGGTCGCATCATACGCGCAGGCAAACTCATGCACGGCAAAACGTCACAGATCACTCACCGGGGTCACGCACTGTTCAAGGGGATTCCGTCACCGTTCGAGGCGACGCGTTACCACTCGCTCGTGGTCGATCCCGCTCGCATACCCCGCACACTGCAGGTCATCGCCCGCAGCGATGACGGCGAGATCATGGGACTGGCACATCGGGAGCACCCCACTTGGGGCGTGCAGTTCCATCCCGAATCGATCCTGACCGCGGCGGGCACGCAATTGCTGGCCAACTTTCTGGTGCTGACGCGCCGGGCCGGCCGGAGATCTCGTGCTTAAACCGTTTCTCTCACGGGTGGTAGGCGGCCAGGACCTCACTACGGATGAGGCACACCAGGCCATGGCGATCATCATGGACGGCAAAGCCGGCGACGTACAAATCGCCGGGTTCCTGGTGGCGCTGCGTGCCAAGGGGGAGCGCGCCGATGAGCTGATCGGCTTCGCCCGGGTCATGCGGGATCGCGTGCTTCGTCTGCCTCACGACGAGCAGGAACTCATCGACACCCGCGGCACCGGCGGCGACGGCATGGGTACGCTCAACGTATCGACGGCGGCGGCCCTGGTGGCGGCGGCGGGCGGAGCGCGGGTGGCCAAGCACGGTAACCGCTCGGTCTCGTCCCGCTGCGGCTCCGCCGACATTCTGGAGCGGTGGGGAGTACGAATCGACCTGACACCGGAATCCGCCGCGCTGTGCCTGGCCTCGCACGGTATCACCTTTCTGTTCGCACCCCGTTATCATCCCGCCATGAAACACGCGGCGGGGCCGCGTCGGGAAATGGGCATACGAACCGTGTTCAACCTTCTGGGGCCGATGACCAACCCGGCCGGCGTGCGCCGGCAGGTCCTCGGCGTATTCGACCGATGCTGGACCGAGCCGCTGGCACAGACACTGCAGGCCCTCGGTTCGCAACACGTGCTGGTCGTAGCGAGTCACGACGGCCTGGACGAAATATCTCCCGCGGCACCCACGCAGATCACGGAACTTCAACAGGATGAAATACGCACATACCAGGTGGAACCGTCCGAATTCGATCTGAATCCCCAGGACCTGCGATCGATCGCAGGCGGAGACGCCGACGCCAACGCGGCACGCCTCGAGGCGGTATTGCGCGGCGAGGCCGATGATGCCGTCACGGCGATTGCACTCAACGCCGGTGCGGCACTCTATGTAAGCGGAAGATCGGAGACGCTTGCGGACGGAGTGATTGCCGCGCGCGACATACTGGCCACCGACGCCGCCTGGCAAAAGCTGTCGGCATGGGCGAACCAAACACAAGAGCTGGCCTCATGAGCATGAGTCGATGACGCCCTCCATACCAGGAGTTCATGACGCCCTTCATGGCACGAGTCGATGACGCCCTCCATACCAGGAGTTCATGACGCCCTCCATGGCATGAGTCGATGACGCCCTCCATACTCCGGGAGATACTCGAAACCCGTCGCCTTCGCGTGGCCGAAGCCGAGGCCCGTGTGTCGCTCACCATGCTGCGTGCCATGTCCGCAGGCCTGCCGCCCCCGTGCGACTTCGGTGCCACACTGCGGGGCCATCCGTACGGCATCATCGCGGAGGTGAAGAAAGCATCTCCGTCACGCGGTGTACTCCGCGCAGACTTCGATCCCGTAGCACTGGCACGTGCGTACGCGCAGGGAGGCGCCGCAGCCATCTCCGCGGTAACCGAGCCCGACTATTTCGCGGGATCGCTCACGTGGCTGGCGGCCATCCGGGAGAGCGTTCCGCTGCCCCTGCTGAGAAAGGATTTCATTTTCTGTGACTACCAGATCTGGGAGTCACGCGCCGCCGGCGCCGACGCGGTCCTGCTGATCCTGGCGATGCTCACCGACGAGCAGGCCCGGCAGCTCATGACCACGGCCGCCCTGGCGGGCCTCCAGACCCTGATCGAAATCCACGATACCCTGGAGGCGCAACGCGCCGCGCACCTGGGCGCATCCCTCGTGGGTGTGAACAACCGCGACCTGTCCACGTTCGAAGTCTCGCTCGCCACATCACGCGAGCTAGCCCCTTCGCTGCCGGCGGACGCCGTACGCGTGTCGGAAAGTGGCATCTTCACGCACGAGCAATGCTGCGATCTGGCGGCGCACGGTTTCCACGCGTTCCTTGTTGGCGAAGCCCTGATCACCTCGGAGGATCCTTCGGCTGCTGTAGCGTCGCTGGTGGAGAACCATGGTACGAGTTAAGATCTGCGGTATCACCAGTGCGGCAGACGGCCAAATGGCCGCCCGCCACGGAGCGCATGCCATCGGGCTGGTGTTCTACGAACCAAGCCCGCGCTGTGTCGACGTGGAGACCGCCCGCCTTATCGCTCAGTCCCTTCCCCCGTGGATCGGCCGGGTCGGTGTGTTCGTGGATGCGGACCCCGACTGGATACACCGTGTCGTCATGGACACGGGACTGTCAGCCGTGCAGCTACACGGTTCGGAGAGCCCCGACTATGCACGACAGCTCGATCTGGGCATCCCGGTGATCAAGGCCATAACCGTGCAGGAGGGGTGGCAGGAGCAACTCCGGCTGTTTCGAGACCACTGGGTACTGCTCGACTCGGCCGGTCCGGAGGGGCCGGGCGGTACAGGCAGGGCCTGGGACTGGGATCAGTTTGACTCATCCCTGCGTCCGGGCTATCTGATTCTCGCGGGAGGACTGACTCCCGCCAACGTGGGTCAGGCAATCGACCGGATTCATCCCGAGGCGGTGGACGTGTCGTCCGGCGTAGAACGTACACCGGGAATCAAGGATGAACAGAAGGTGAAGGCCTTTATGACTGCGGTCCACCCGCACGACCATGCAGACCGGGGAGAGGATTGAGTGCCCCGCCGTACCTCAATGCAGAGCCTCCGCGTGAATCGACGTGGCCGCTACGGCGACTACGGCGGCCGCTACGTACCGGAAACGCTGATCCCGGCCCTGGATGAACTGGAGGCGGCCTTCCGTTCACTCCGGCGCGATCGCGGGTTCCGCCGCGAGTTGCAGGGTGTCCTGCACGACTATGCCGGACGGCCCACACCAATCAGTCATGCACCCCGGTTTTCCGAGCGCGCCGGCGTCGACGTGTGGCTCAAACGCGAGGACCTGCTCCACACAGGCGCCCACAAACTGAACAACACGCTGGGCCAGGTGCTGCTTGCAATGCGCATGGGCAAGCGACGCATCATAGCGGAAACCGGAGCCGGACAGCATGGCCTGGCGACCGCGACCGTGGCGGCCCGCTTCGGCCTGGAATGTGTGATCTACATGGGCGCCGAGGACATACGGCGCCAGGCGCTCAACGTGTATAAGAGGCAGCGACTCGGCGCGCAGGTCCGGCCGGGCCACTCGGGCACCCGCACGCTCAAGGATGCCACCAACGAAGCACTGCGCGACTGGGTGACCCACGTGGAGTCGACGTTTTACATCATCGGCTCCGTGGTCGGACCGCACCCCTACCCGGAGATCGTTCGGGTGTTCCAGTCCGTCATCGGTCGCGAAGCCCGGCAGCAGTTTCGCAAGGCGGTCGGCCGCCATCCCGGCTCGGTGGTCGCGTGCGTGGGGGGCGGATCCAATGCCATAGGCATATTCGATGCCTTCATCGGCGACACCCGGATCGATCTGATCGGCGTGGAAGCGGCGGGCCGCGGTCTGAACAGTGGTGCCCACGCAGCCACGCTGGTTCGCGGCCGCCCCTGCGTATTACACGGAAGCTACAGCTACCTGTTGCAGACCCCGGAGGGCCAGGTCGCCGAGGCCCACTCCGTGTCGGCCGGACTCGACTATCCGGGCGTGGGTCCGGCGCACAGTGCGCTTCGCGACACGCGCCGTGTGACCTATGCGGCCGTCACGGATCGTGAGGCACTCAAGGCGTTCCACAGCCTTACCGAGACCGAGGGCATCATACCCGCGCTCGAGACGTCACACGCCCTCGCGTATCTGCTCAAGCACCGTACCCGGGTCAATTCACCCGTGCTCGTCTGTCTGTCCGGGCGCGGGGACAAGGACATCGACATCATCCGGGAGGTCGCCTGATGTCTGCCCGTGTTCGTGAAGCGTGGGCCCGTCGACAGGCCGAGGGCGGCCGGGCCCTGATCCCCTTTGTCACGGCCGGTTTTCCGCGCCGGTCTGCCACCATAGAGATCCTGCGCACCGCGGAGGATATGGGCTGCGATCTGATCGAGCTGGGCGTTCCCTTCTCGGATCCGCTGGCCGACGGACCCGCCATTCAGCACACATCCCAGGCAGCACTCAGCCGGGGCGTCACGCTCCCCTGGATTTTCTCCTGCGTGGCGAAAGCCCGGCGCCATGTCGATGTACCGATCGTGCTGATGGGCTACTACAATCCGTTCTACTCCTACGGACTGGAGCGCTTCTGCCGCGACGCCGCCGCGGCCGGCGTGGACGGTCTGATCGTCCCCGATCTCCCGCCTGACGAGTCCGCGGATCTCAAGCGTGCCGCGGGCGCGTACGACCTGTCGCTCGTGTTCTTGATCGCGCCCACGACGACCGACGCACGCGTACGTGCCGTCGCGCGCGCATCTACCGACTTCTGTTATTGTGTCTCCGTGACCGGCGTGACCGGCGCTCGGCGCGCCTTTGCCTCTCACACCGATTCTTATTTGAGGCGCGTGCGGCGATTGATCCAAAAACCGGTCGTGGTCGGATTCGGCGTGTCCACGCCGGCCCACGTGCGCCGGCTCGGTCGCTGGGCCGACGGGGTGGTCGTGGGCAGCGCCCTGGTGCCGGTGATGGAGAAGGCCGGCTCAAACCGCGGACTGGCCCGCGGCCTGAGAAGATTCCTCAAACCCCTTGTGCAGGCCGCACATGGCCTGTAAGTCGTAGTTCCTATGGCCCCTCCCACCACCACACCGGCACGCTCGCAGAGCCCCTTCGCCGCCGAGGTCGCCACCCTCTCCGCGGCGGTCGTCGCCGAGTGGTCCAGCGAAGCGGTGGCAGCCATGCTGGAGATTCCATCGGACCCGGAGCGGGGCGACTACGCCCTGCCCTGCTTCCCGCTGGCCCGGGAGCGCCGATTGGCACCGCCGAAGATCGCTGCCGAGATCGCCGATCAGCTCAAAGCAAAAGTGGCCGGCTCCGAGTGGCTCGAGGGGGTGGAAGCCGCCGGAGGCTACGTCAACTTTCGTGTGAAGGGAGCACGCTTCGCCCAGTACGTCGTCGGCGACATTCTTGCGCGCGGAGACGACTGTGGCCGCAGCGATGCCGGAACCGGACAGACGATCGTCATTGACTACTCCTCGCCCAACATCGCCAAGATGTTTCACGTCGGGCATCTCCGCAGTACGCTGGTGGGTGCGGCACTCATTCGAGTCTTCGGTCACCTCGGCCACCCCACCGTCGGCGTCAATCACATCGGCGACTGGGGGACACAGTTCGGCAAGCTGCTGGTCGCCTGGGACCTGTGGGGCGAATCGGATCGGCTCGAGTCGCATCCCGTGGAGTACTTGTACGAACTCTACGTGCGCTTTCACAAGGAGGCGAAGGCGCGCCCCGACCTCGAAGAGCGGGCGCGAGACGCGTTTCGCCTGCTCGAAACGGGTGACCCGGAGGCACGGAAGCTGTGGCAGCGCTTCCGCGACTGTTCGCTGGAGGAATTCGGCCGCATCTACTCAACGCTCGGTGTCGAGTTCGACAGCTTCGCAGGTGAGAGCTTCTACGAAGACAAAATGCAGCCCGTGCTCGACCGGCTGGCGCAGCGGGGTCTTTCCACGACCAGCCGGGACGCCCTGATCGTCGACCTGTCCGATCTCGATTGGCCGCCTATGATGCTGCGCAAGCAGGACGAGGCAACCCTCTACGCCACGCGCGATCTGGCCGCCGCGATCTATCGGCATGAGACGTACGGCTTTCACAAACTGCTGTACGTGGTCGGCCAGGCTCAGGAGCTGCATTTCAATCAGCTGTTCGAAGTGCTCAGGCGCCTGGGCTATGACTGGGCGGACGACTGTGAACACGTCATGTTCGGATGGGTCAAGTTCAAGGACCAGCACCTCAGCTCGCGTGAGGGTAATGTCGTACTGCTGGATGAGGTATTGAACCGCGCGGTAGAGATGGTGGACTCCATCATCGCAGAAAAGAATGCGGACCTGGAAGACCGTGCCCGGGTAGCACGAACGGTCGGGGTCGGTGCAGTGATCTTCGCCGACCTGGCGACCCGGCGGATCAGGGACGTCAATTTCGACTGGGACGAGGTATTGAGTTTCGACCACGGGTCCGGTCCGTACGTGATGTACACGCACGCGCGTCTCACTCGCATCGTCCAGAAGTACGGCCGGCCGGTCTCCACGGCGGTGGACTATGAGCGGCTTACGGATCCGGCAGAGCGCGCGGTCGTTCAACAGCTTGAACAATTCGGGCGCCAGTTGCAGACGGTGGCCGAACGAAGAGAACCGTCCTACCTGTGCAGTTACCTGGTCGATCTTACATCCACGGTAAACGGCGATGTGCAGAGAGGGGCCAAGGACCCGAGCCTGAGAATACTCGCGGACGACCCCGATGTAGCGGCGGTGCGTGTCGCCCTGGTGGCCGCCACGCGCCAGGTGCTGAAGGTGGGGCTCGATCTGCTCGGGATGGGCGCCCCGGAACGGATGTAACGGAGGTCACACCACGATGCTTGTGGTCATGGAACATACCGCCACGGACGAACAGATCAAGGCCGTGGTCGATATCATACAAGAGATGGGGTTGCGCGCCCACGCCATGCCCGGTGCGACACGCACGGCGATCGGGATCACGGGCAACAAACAGATGGTCAAGGACGCCCAGATTTTCGCTTTGCCGGGCGTCATGGAGATCATTCACGTCACCCAACCGTACAAGCTGGTCAGCCGGGAGTTTCACCCCGATAACAGCGTGGTGGACGTCAGCGGCGTCACGTGCGGCGGCGACCTGGTACCGGTGATCGCCGGCCCGTGCGCGGTCGAATCGGAATCGCAGTGCTTCGCGATCGCCGAACGCGTCAAGGCTGCCGGTGCCTGCATGTTCCGCGGGGGTGCCTTCAAACCGCGCACCTCGCCGTATGACTTTCAGGGCCTGGGCGAGGAGGGACTCAAGATCCTCTCGCGCGCGCGTGACCGCTTCGAACTACCCATCGTCACGGAAGCTGTAGATCCGGGCAACCTGGACCTGGT
>JAUVRN010000285.1 GCA_030597645.1 Candidatus Zixiibacteriota bacterium | reverse complement strand
GCACTCCGGCGTCGGTGGTGTACGCGTTGGAATGCCGTCCAGGCCCGCCATGAGAAGCGCACGCATGGCAAAGTGGGGGTGGCAGGGGCCGTCCGATGGGCGGAACTCGGTGGGCTTGGCCTGCTCGGTGGTGGCGTACCGCGGGATTCGGATGGCCGCACTGCGGTTGGCCAGGCCGAAGAACAGACGCACGGGCGCCTCGAAACCGGGAAGCAACCGCTTGTATGAATTGGTGCTGGGGTTGGTAAACGCAGCCAGCGATCGGCCGTGCGTGAGGATGCCGCCGATGAAACAGAGGGCCTCGTCGGACAGATCCGCATACCCTCCCTTACGGTAGAACAGGTTGGACCCGTCCTTGCGCAGCTGGATATGAAAGTGCATGCCGCTTCCGGGCTCGTCATAGAGCGGCTTGGGCATGAACGTGGCGGTCAGGTCGTGACGCAGCGCAGTGTTGTGAATGATGTCCTTGATGTACATCATCCGGTCAACGATCTGCTTGAAGTCCACGAGTTCCGTTTCGATCTCCTGCTGACCCGACAGACCTGCCTCGTGGTGGTGATACCTCACCGGGCAGCCCATCTCCTCAATTCGCTCCACCATCTCCTGGCGTATGTCGGCGTACTTGTCGAAGGGCACATCGATGTGATAGCCCTTGCGGTTGGCCACGGCCGTGCCGTCCGAATCCTGATACCCGAACGGCAGATCGTCCTTGTTCTCGGCAGAGGTAAACTTGTAGCCGGCGCTGAACTTGCCGTTGTAAATCTCCGCTTCGTTGAAGAGGTAAAATTCGAACTCGGGAATCCAGTACGACTGATCGGCGATGCCGGTCTCCTCGAGATACGCCTGTGCGCGTTGCGCCAGGCTGCGCGGATCCTTGGCCACACCTACCCGCGTTTCGGCGTCGCAGATGTGCGCGAGCATCCGCAGTGTCGGGCTGGCCGTGAATGGATCGACTACGGCCGTTGCGGGATCAGGGAGCAGCAACATGTCTCCGGATTCGACGGAACGCATGCCCGGTATGCTGGAGCCGTCGAATGGAACGCCGTGCTCGAATACCCGTTCCAGGCGGGAAACCGGAAAACGGATATGGTACCAGTTTCCGACCAGGTCCGAATACTTGATATCGACGCTCCGGATTCCGTGCCTGTCGATGAGCTTGCTCAAATGACCATGTTTCATAATCGTCCCTCGCCACCTTCCACCCGTACGGACATCAGGCCGCCCGATCAGGGGATCTATGAAGATTACGTGTCCCGCCGAACCGCGGCAAGCCCGTGTAGATTGCAGTTGTTCCGTGGTTGTGATTGGACGACCTTGATCATGGTCACGGTGCCGGCCCGGCCACACAACCGGGTCGCTCGCACGTGCTTTTTGGGGGCTACATTCGTGCATACCTACGAATATCACCGCGCCGGCAGCCTGGAAGAGGCGTGCCGGCTCCTGGACCAACTTCCTCAGGCCCAGATCCTGGCCGGCGGTACGGATCTCGTGGTCGATATCGACACGGGCCTGCGGCGGGCGGAGCATGTCGTGTCCATTCGAGGCATCGCCGAACTGGAGCGGATCGAAGTGCGCGACCGCCACGTGTGTATTGGCGCGGGCTGTACGGCGACGACCGTGGAGCGATCCGGGCTCGTCCGCACACAGCTGCCGGAACTTGCGGATATGATCGTGAAGTTTGCTTCACCTCAGATCCGCAACACGGCGACACTGGCAGGCAACATCTGCAGTGCCGTGGCGTGCGGTGATTTTCCGCCGATGCTCATCGCGCTCGGTGCGAGTGTGGAACTGCAGTCCACCGAGGGCAGCCGCGTCGTCGCACTCGAGGACTTTTTCCTCGGCAACCGTGCCACGGTGCGGCAGGCCCGGGAGATGAGCGCGCAGATTCTCGTTCCCATCAAGCCCGACCGGGCCGCGGCCAACTATCAGAAGTTTCGACGCCGGGCATCCAATTCACTGGGCGTAGCGAGTGTGGCGGCCTATCTCGAGATGTCCGCCGGGATCTGCCGGAACGCACGAATCGTGCTCGGAGCCGTCGCGCCGGTACCGCTGTTCGCGGTGAAAGCAAGTCAGTCGTTGCTCGAGACGCCCGTCGACGAGACGGCGATGGATACCGCGGGCAAACTGGCGCGCCAGGAAGCGCGGCCCATTACCGATCTACGGGCTACGGACGATTACCGGCGGGAGTTGGTGCAGGTGCTCACCAAACGGGCACTCCGTGAGGCCTGCGCGGCCATCCGTGGGAGCCGGGAGGCGGGCGATGAGTAAGAAGCAGGTCGTTGAACTGACGGTTAACGGCGACACGCACGCCGTGATGGTGGAGGGCTCGACGACGCTGCTGGAGGTCCTGCGCGAACAGTTGAATCTGACCGGCGCCAAGATGGGCTGCGGCGTGGGGGATTGCGGCAACTGTACCGTTCTCCTGGACGGCGAGCCGACCAATTCCTGCCTGGTGCTGGCGTTCGACGCGGAGGGCCGCCGTATCGAGACGATCGAGGGTCTGGCCCACGGCGAACGACTGCACCCGGTGCAACGCGCGTTTGTGGAGGAGGGTGCCATTCAGTGCGGGTTCTGCACGCCGGCGATGGTGCTCCATGCCAAGGCGCTCATCGATCGCAACCCCGATCCGACCGAAGACCAAATCCGAGAGGCGCTCAGCGGCACTCTGTGTCGCTGTACGGGCTACACCAAGATCGTCGAGGCGATCCAGCACTGGCGCGACTACCAGGGCGAAGCCCGACCGGTTTCGGCTCCGACCAACGGCCACAGTGTCGTGGGCGCCCGCCTACCGCGGAAAGCTGCGGGCGACAAGGTCACCGGCCGAGCGCAGTACACGGACGACATCAGGCACCCCAATATGCTCTGGGCCAAGATCCTTGGAAGTCCGCACCCACACGCCCGCATCAAGCAGGTCGACACCCGCAGGGCCATGGCGCTGCCCGGAGTGAAGGCGATCCTGACCGGCAAAGACGTCACAGACACCTATTACGGTGTCAGTCCCGCACGCTACGACGAGCACGTGCTCGTCAAGGACAAGGTCCGGCATGTGGGCGACCGGGTGGCGGCCGTGGCCGCCATAGATGAACAGACGTGCCTGCGCGCTATGGAACTCATCGAGGTGGAGTATGAGCAGCTCGAGCCCGTCTTCGATCCCGTAGAGGCCATGCAGGAAGGTGCGCCGATCGTCCACGAAAAGTACCCGGGCAACATCAACACGCGTGTCGACTGGAACTTCGGTGACGTGGAGAAGGGATTCGAGCAAGCGGACCTCGTCGTATCCGACAGGTTTGAAGGCAATCGCACCTACCAGAGCCCCATGGAACCGCATGCGGCGCTGGCGGAGTGGGACCGTGATGGCCACCTCACCGTGTACACCTCCACCCAGGTGGTGCACTACGTGCGCCATCAGTTGTCGCGCCTGCTGGGCATGCCCGAGGGAGACATCCGGATCATCGGCACCCACTGCGGCGGCGGCTTCGGCGGCAAGGCAGAGACCGCCCCCACCGAGATCTGCACGGCCTTACTGGCCAAGGTCACCGGCCAACCGGTCAAAATGCGATACACCCGCAAAGAGATGTTCCACCACTGCCGCGGCCGGCACAAACAGACGATCGACATGAAGATCGGGATGAAGAAGGACGGCACTATCACGGCCGTAAAGCAGCAGTCGATCCTCGAGGGAGGTGCATACAGTTCGTTCGGTGTAGTGGCGGTGTACTACTCGGGTGCCATGGTCCCCACGCTGTACAAGCTGCCCAACTACAAGTACGACGGTTTCCGCATCAACACTAACCTGCCTACCTGCGGCGCCATGCGCGGACACGGCTGTCCGCATCCCCGGTTCGCGTTCG
>JAUVRN010000455.1 GCA_030597645.1 Candidatus Zixiibacteriota bacterium | reverse complement strand
CCGGCATTCTCGGTGTCGACCCGGCCGTGCGCGAGGCGGCACGCGGCATCGGCATGACGGATTGGCAACTGCTCGTACGGGTGGAATGGCCCCTCGCGTTGCCGGTCATCGTGGCCGGTATTCGCACGGCAGCCGTCTGGGTGGTGGGAACCGCCACACTGGCTACACCCGTCGGTGCCACGAGCCTGGGAAACTACATATTCAGCGGTCTGCAGACGCAGAACATCACCGCGGTACTCGTCGGCTGTATAGCGGCCGCACTGCTGGCCATCGTACTCGATCAGCTCATCCACCGGCTGGAACGCGCCGTGGCCGGTCGCAGTCGCCGGCGTGCCGTCGCGGCCGTGACGCTGCTACTGATCGTGATGATCGGCGGCGCCGTACCCGCGCTGCGGAGTGCCCGAGGTGACGGGAACGTGACCATCGCCGTAGGTTCCAAGCCGTTTACCGAACAATACATCCTGGCGGAGGCACTGGCCTTTACACTGGAGACGGCGGGCTTTGGCGTCGAACGACGGCCGGGGATGGGCTCGATGATCCTCTTTGAAGCGCTTACCCGGAGTGACATCGACGTGTATGTCGATTACTCGGGAACGCTGTGGACCAACGTCATGCGGCAGGATCGTCTGCCTCCCCGCGACTCGCTGCTGAGGGGACTCACCGCGTGGCTGAAACAGAATCACGACGTGACCTGCCTCGGCGCCCTCGGTTTTGAAAACACGTACGTGCTGGCCGTCCCGCGTGCGCTCGCGGACCGGCACGGTCTGCGGACGCTGCATGACCTGGCGCGTATCGCCCCCGACCTGCGCATGGGCAGCGATTACGAGTTCTACTCCCGCCCCGAGTGGGATGCGCTCACCGCGCAGTACGGACTCGCGTTCGGGGAGCTTCGAACCTTCGATCCGTCTCTCATGTACGAAGCGGTTCGTGCGGGTGACGTCGACGTCATATCCGCGTATTCCACCGACGGGCGCATCATCGACTACGACCTGGTGGCGCTCTCCGACCCGGTCGGAGCATTGCCACCGTATGACGCGGTCCTGCTGCTGTCGCCGGCGGCGTCGAACGACCGTGTGCGCGCGGCGCTCGTGCCGTGGATCGGCCGGGTCGACGCGGACCGCATGCGCGAAGCCAATCGCCGAGTCGATCAGGAGGGCGAGCAGCCCGCCCGGGCGGCCGCCCTGCTGCTGCAGGTGCTCGATTCGGGTGACGCGACACGCCAAATGGACCGTTGACTATCCGAATCCCGGCACCAAAACTGTAGCATCGCTGTGGTTGCGCCATGTACGGCGGGTGTCACCGCGGCCTGGTTACACAGCGGAAGATGAATCATCCCACGGACACCTGAACCGGATCGCCGCCCATGACCCGTATCATCGAAGAACTGGACGCTCAGCAGTCGGCGCGTGCCTTCAGCGACAGGGATGCCTTTGCGCTCGACGTGCTTGTGGGCCTGTCGGAGACCCGCAAGACGCTTCCGTCGAAGTACATGTATGACGACGAGGGCAGCAGGTTGTTCGAACAGATCACACGCCTGCCGGAATACTACCTGACCGACTGTGAACTGGACACGCTGCAACGTCACCGCGATCGCATCGCGGACTACGCACCGCGTGCGCCCTTCCATGTCATCGAGTTCGGCGCCGGGTCGCTGCGCAAACCGGGCATCCTGATCGATCGCTTCGTCGAGCGGGGTCTCGACTTTGAGTATGTACCGGTAGATATTTCGCGCGAAGCCATGGAGTCGCTGGCCGGCGATCTGGAACGTCGGTATCCGGAGGTGGCCATGCGCGGCCTCGTGTCGGACTACCTCACGGGAATCCACTGGCTGACCGGCAACACCCGCCGTCGCAGCTTCGTGCTGTTCCTCGGCTCCAACATCGGCAACTTCAACCGGGCGCAGGCGACCCTGTTTCTCCGCAAACTCTGGAACGGCCTGTCCGACGGCGACGTGGTGCTGATCGGCTTCGACCTGCGCAAGGACATCGAGCTGCTCCTGGCCGCGTACAACGACTCGCAGGGCGTGACGAAACAGTTCAATCTCAACCTGATGCGACGCATCAACCGTGAACTGGGCGGGCATTTCAATCTGGACGCCTTCCGGCACTTCGCCACCTACGACGTCATCAGCGGCGCCATGGAAAGCTATCTCGTGAGCCAGGGAGAGCAGGACGTCTACATTGAGGCCGTCGAGCGCTCGTTCTCATTCCACGCCTGGGAGCCGATCCACACCGAATACTCCTACAAGTACCTCGAGTCCGATATCGATTTGCTGGCGCAGACCACGGGCTTTCGGGTGAAGGAACATCTCTACGACTCCAAGGGGTACTTTGTCGATTCGCTCTGGGAAGTCCACAAGACGGACGCGCCCGGTTCTCCGGATCAGCCGTCCGCTAGACGATCCGGAACGTAGAGCCGCAGTCGATCTGCGGACTGCCGAACGTCTTCTGAAAGACCTCCGGCTCCACCGAGGGACCGGTGCGCGTACAGGTCCGGTCGAAGACCTGAGTCAGAGCCTCCGCGATCTGCTGCGGGTGCCGCGCTTCGATGTCCGACCGCTGCAACACGAAGACGAGCTTGCCGTCCTTGAACAGCCCTACGGACGGGGACGACGGCGAAATCCCCTTCAT
>JAUVRN010000232.1 GCA_030597645.1 Candidatus Zixiibacteriota bacterium | reverse complement strand
ACCGTGCCGGCGCTCCGGACCCACGATCCGAAGATCCCCGTGTACGTCGAGCGGGCGCTGCAGAAGGCGCTGGCGAAGAATCCCGAGGATCGCTTCCCCACGCCGAGCGCGTTCGCGGATGCGTTGACCACACAGACTGTGGTGTCACGGACGCGCGGCACAACACGCCGGTCGGTCCGTTGGCTGGGCATCGGGCTTGGAGTGAGCCTTGCTCTACTGGCGGCGCTGGTCGGCGGCTGGTTCCTGGCGGGGGCCGGCGGTGGGACGGGAGTCAACGACCTGTCCATTGCGGTCCTTCCATTCGAGACCCTGGGGCAGGAACAGGCCACCGCCTTCACGGACGGGGTCCACGCGGACGTGCTGACCCGGCTGTCAAGCATTTCCGATCTCAGTGTTACCTCCCGGACCTCCGTGATGCGCTACCGGACATCCGAGCAGACGCTTCCGACGATCGCCCGGGAACTGGGGGTGACCTGGGTTCTCCGCGGAGAAGTCCAGGAGATAGGCAATGAGGTACAGGTGAGTGCCCGGCTGGTGAACGCCCGGACAGACCGGCAGGTGTGGGCGCAGAGCTACCGGCGGGAGCTGACTGCCGAGAATCTCTTCCAGATTCAGAGCGAGGTCACGAAGCAGATCGCGTTGTCGTTGGAGATGCAGCTCAGCCCTGAAGAGGAGCAACAGGTCGAGCGGACAGCGACGGAGGACCTCGATGCCTACCGGCTCTACACACAGGGCCGCGGGCAGCTGGATCAGCGGACCGAAGACAGCATGCGGCGGGCGGTGGAATACTTTTGGCAGGCGATCGATCGAGATTCGAGTTACGCCCTTGCCTGGGCGGGTTTGGCGGATGCGCTCTGGTTACTCGAGGACAACGAGTACGCGGAGCCCGGAAGCCTACTTCCCCGAGCCGGTGACGCCGCCCGCCGAGCCCTGGCCTTGGACCCGGATTTGGCGGAAGCCCATGCCTCACTCGGAATGCTCCATTACAAGAACCGCGAGGGCTCGGCTGCGATCCGTGAACTCGAACGGGCAGTCGAACTCAGGGCGAGCTATGCCGAGGCGAATAACTGGCTGAGCTGGGTGCTCCTTCTGGTTGGCGATCCGAACGGTGCGCTCGAGAGTGCGAAGCGAGCAGTCGGGCTGAACCCGCTCTCCCCAGAGGCGGTGAGCAATTTGTCGTTTGGCTATCTGGTCAACGGCGAAGAAGAACGAGCGGTTCAGGAGGCACGGCGCACGCAAGAGATTTCGCCCGATTTCGCAACGGGCCATTTCTATGAGGCACTGGCACTTTACCATGTGGGCCGGCTAGCGGAAGCGCAATCGATTCTGCGAGATCTGTCGGTCCCGTGGGTGGGTTCGGGGCTGTTGGCGACACTGGCGCTTGCCCGTGTGGCCACAGGGGACACCGCCCGTGCCCGCGGACTATTGGCCAGGTTGGAGGGTGCGGACGATTCTTTTGACGCCGGCCTGGTCCACGCCGGGCTCGGAGAGGAAGAGGCCGCGTTCGCAGCGTTCCAGAACGTCGATCGCTGGGAAGGCTGGCCCACCCTTGCCGCGCGTTACTTCTTTCCCGATGTCCTTGGTCCGCTGCGGGAAGATCCCCGGTACGGCCGGCTCCTGCGCGAGGTGGACCGAAGTTGGGGACTAGACCCCGTACGGGAGCGTTAGCGGGTAGCGCGCTTCGCGTGATCTCTCATCGTCTTCATTTGTTCAAGGAGCATTCGTGATCGATAGAGGCTTTTCCCCGACTTTCGGGATCGTGCTCGCCGCCGTGACCCTCGCGGCCTGTCAGCCGTCAGACGCTCACGTGGTGCGGGTGACCGCCTCGGACTACGCCTTCCAGGTGCCCGATTCCATCCCCTCCGGCTGGAGCACCTTCCGGATGGAGAACCAGGGAGAGGAGCATCATTTCCTCCTTCTCAACCGCCTGCCCGACGGCAAGACGTTCCAGGACTACCACCGGGATGTCGCGGCGCCCTTCGATAGCGTGTGGCACGTGTTGAAGACGGGCGCCGCGGACAAGGCAGAGGCGGGCGCACTGCTGGGCCGTCTTCTCCCCGACTGGTACGCGTCGGTCCGCCCGATGGGCGGTCCCGGTCTCGTGGCGCCGGGTGGGGTGGCTTGGGCCACCATGGAGCTGGATCCCGGCACCTACGTCATCGAGTGTTACGTCAAGGCGAAGGACGGGACCTTCCATACGTCGTTGGGGATGCTGCAGCAGATCACCGTGACGAATGAGTCCTCGGGTGCGTCGCCTCCCGAGGCAGATATCGAGGTGACGCTCTCCAACTACGAGATCGCGATTGAGGGTGAGTTGACCCAGGGTGAGCACACTGTCGCGGTTCACTTCGCGGAGCACCCGGTGGTGGGGCTGGGCAACGATGTTCATGTGGTCCGTCTGGAGGCGGGGACGGACCTGGACGAGGTCGTGAGCTGGATGGACTGGATGAACGTGGACGGCCTCCGGGCGCCTGCCCCGGCTCGGTTCGTGGGGGGCACCCAGGAGATGCCGGTGGGGTACACGGCGTACTTCACGATAGAGCTGCTGCCGGGTCGCTACGCCTGGATTTCCGAAGCGCCTGCCGCCCTTGGGATGGTCAAGGAATTCACCGTCCGGTGAGTTGCACGTGGACGTCCAGCTTTAACGGAGGATGTGCGGACGGCAGTGCGAGACCTTAGAGTTACGAAGCGGAAGCTCCAGCTTTCGAACAACGGGGCAGGGGCGGGGTCAATCGCAAATCCCAAATCGTCAATCGTCAATCGTACATCATCCCGTCAATCGTACATCATCCCGTCAATCGAGAATCTCCCGCCGACTCACCCCTCCCCAGCGAGCGATTCCCGCGTCCCGTCGCCCAGCACGCGAAACAGCTGGCCATCTTCCCACAACAGGCCTTGGAACGAGCCGAGATCCTCGAGTGGTACGTCGATCCCAATCACGCGCCCGTCGTACAGGCTCTCTATCCGGTCGACCCCGGTGTGGCCCACAACAATAGCGCTGACGTCGTACGAATCCAGAATCGCATCGAGTTGCTCGGATGTCACCTGCGGGTAGCGATCTTCTTTTGCGTAGTGGTAGCCTCTGAACCAGAACGGACCTTCATCGGTCTCCTTGTAGT
The DNA here is from genome assembly GCA_030597645.1 of Candidatus Zixiibacteriota bacterium. Taxonomy (GTDB): domain Bacteria; phylum Zixibacteria; class MSB-5A5; order JAUVRN01; family JAUVRN01; genus JAUVRN01. The sequence goes on along the minus strand of JAUVRN010000232.1, from coordinate 1,328 downwards.
GGTTCCTCACCTCTTCGTCGAACACCAATGCGTACGAGCGCGAGTCAATGGTTTCCCGCGTCAACTCGTTTAGCTCCTTCAAGCTTACTCCACGCTCGGCCAGCCGGGGTGGTAAGCCGCCGTGTATGAACAGGATATCGTTCAGCTTGATCGCGGTGTGCTTCGAGCGCAGCCAACGGCCCAACTCCATGTCGGGTCCGTACAGGTCGGAGTAGCTGATCCGTGTGCTTCTGACGATACCTGCGGTGTATTTCTCGTTGACGTAGCGCACGTCGTTTTGTAGCACCATGATCTCATGATTGCCCAGCATCACGTGCACGCGCCCCTTCGCCTCTCGGGCTTGTTGTTCCAAGCGGTACAGCAACCAGAGACACTCGGTCACTTTGTCGCCGCGATCGAAGATGTCCCCGACGATCACCAGGTGTCCGTCCCCCCAGTTCCAATTGAGCCCTTGGTCGATGATTTCCGCTGCCTGCAGCATATCCACCAGCGCGTCGTACTCACCGTGGATGTCACTGACCGCGAACATCTTTGACACACGCTTGTATGTGTATGGCTCGACTTTGGGCCCCTTTGCACGTATCACATACTCGGTGGCAGAGTCCGCACAAAGACCATTGAAGCGGAGGGTTCCCTTCACCCTGTACTGCTTCGCGACAACTGATCCGTCACACTGGTAGAACACGACGGCATCGGAGGAAGTCTTCCAGTAGATGTGGGGCCCGTCGTCCAGAGAGTCTGCCGCAGGACTTAAAGCACGCACTGCCGGTGCGCGTTCCACCACCCCGGTATTTGCCAGGTCCGCGCTGGCAACGGCCGGCAGACACAGCGTGCCTGCGGCGACCGCCACGATTGTCGCCCTCGCCAATACACTCATTGGTCGATCTCCCATTTGGGTCGTGACTAATTATAGTACCACGTGTGGATGGTCAGGTGCCAGAAACCCAGAAACCCGGTAACCCGGTTGCCCGTTAACCCGGTTTCCCGGATCGATCGGAGTTGAAGTTGAAGGTCGGAACCGAATGACCGCGTTCGGGAGACCGGGCGGCCGGGGTACCGGGCTACCGGGTCGCCGCCGTTTGACAACCCGGGGGGCGACTGGCGTAACTTTGGGTGAATTAGCCGGACTAACCGACAACTACTACCAAAGGGACGAAACAATGGCAGCCTATACCTGTGAAAAATGTGGCATGAGCGTGGGCACGATGACTTGTGGTACATGCGGCAAGGAGCTGGTGCACAGCTCACTCACCAAGGACGACGGTAGCACGGTGCACATCTCCGAATGTCCCGACGGACACGGCAAGATCAAGTCGCCGATGTGCTGT